>JAVEUP010000306.1:0-6453 GCA_034005525.1 Thermoguttaceae bacterium
TGGGTCAAACAAGCCGCTTCTTTGGTGGGCCGTCGCTCACCACTTTCAGCGTGCTTCCGGACAAGCGGACTGCAAATCATCTTGATTGAGGCTTGTGCCGGCCCACCAACGATGTATGCGACCTTGTCCCACCCTGCATAGATGAATAATCCGGGTTGGCAGTTTTGCCGGAGGTAGCCACCCCCTCTTTCACGCCGCCATCGGCAGTGGCGACGTCCCTGGGAACCCACCATTGGCGGCCCCGCTGTCGCCCCTGGTTTGCCTTGACAGACCGCGCCGGTTGGTTAGAATCCCTGTAGTATGCCCCTTGGCCTCACGGGCACGGCGCTGCTCAGTTTTGACAAACAGAGTTGGTTTTCGTTGCCAGAGGGAAACGAGAATCGCGGGCGGAGGCGCTATTTGGGGGCTGGCCTTACCAGATTGGCCGGAATAGGACATAATGTCCTATGGGGAGGGGATCGAAACGCCGCGTTAGAACAACCGGTTGATTGTTATGAAATGTCAACGATGCGATAGACCGGCCACTTTCCATATTACCGAACTCACGGGCGGGAAACCGAAGGAGGTCCACCTGTGCGAGGAGCACGCCAGGGAGTACCTTTCGCAGTCGGGGTCCGAGCCAAGCAGCGCCAGCAGCATGGCAGCAGTGCTGGCGCAACAGATGGCGCAACAGATGGCCATCGGCCAGACGGCCGAGGAACTGGCCCGACTCGACAAGCAGGCCTGCCCGGTGTGCGGAATGACCTTCTACGAGTTCCGCAGCCAGGGCCGGCTCGGGTGCCCGAACGATTATGCAGCCTTTCAGCAGCAACTGGAGCCGCTCATTTTGAACATCCACGGCGAGTCGGAGCACACGGGGAAACGGCCTTCGCGCAGTTCCGAGGGCAGTGCCGAGCGGACCCAGTTGATCCGGTTGCGGCGGGAAATGCAGGATGCCGTCCACCAGGAGCAGTACGAGCGGGCATCGGAGCTGCGCGACGAGATCCGCCGCATCGAACAGGAGCACCAGTGTGGAACTGAATGACCTGACCAATACCAGCGGCGAATGGCTCCGCGGCGCAGGCCCGGAAGCCGATATCGTCATCAGCAGCCGCATCCGATTGGCCCGGAACCTGGCCGATTTCCCGTTCATTTCCCGGGCAAACGACCAGGACCGCGAACGCATCGAGAGCATTCTCCGAGAACGCGTTTTGAGCCTGGAAGCCTCCGGGCACCTGCTCTACGTCGACGTGGAGCAACTCGAAACGCTCGACAGGCAACTCCTGGTGGAACGCCACCTGATCAGCCGCGAACACGCCGAGAGCCGCGGCTCCCGCGCCGTGGCCATTAACGATTGTGAGACCATAAGCCTCATGATCAACGAGGAAGACCACCTGCGCATCCAGGTGATGCAAAGCGGCTTTGACCTGCCCGGCGTGTGGAATCAGATCAACCGGCTCGACGACCTCGTCGAGCAGCACGTGACCTATGCCTTCGATCAGCGGCTCGGCTACTTGACCGCTTGCCCCACGAACGTCGGCACGGGCCTGCGCGTGAGTGTCATGCTCCACTTACCCGCCCTGGTCATCACCCGCCAGATCGAAAAGGTCTTCCGCAGCCTGCAGAAGATCAGCCTTGCCGTCCGCGGCCTGTACGGGGAAGGGTCGCAGGCGATGGGCGACTTCTACCAGATCAGCAACCAGATCACCCTCGGGCGCAGCGAGACGGAACTGATCGACCAGGTTCGCGAGATCGTTCCGGTCATCATCGACTACGAGCGCCAGGCCCGCGATTTCCTCGTCAAGGAAAGCCACGAGAACTTGCACGACCGCGTGAGCCGGGCTTACGGCATCCTCCGTACGGCGCAGACGATCAGTTCCGAGGAAACCATGCACCTGCTGTCCAGTGTGCGCATGGGCGTGAACCTGGGGTTGATCCGCGACCTGGAGATCCCCAAGGTCAACGAGATGTTCATCTACACGCAGCCGGCACACTTGCAGAAGCTCGCCGGCAGCGAGTTGGGCGCCGTCGACCGCAACATCGAACGGGCCCGGTATCTCCGCCGCCACCTCAACCGGGAGAATGGCGCCGGCAAGGCGGAAGAGAACTAGCGACGCGCCATGGACGGTCCAGATTGCAGTTTCCGGCTGGTTACTGGAGGCGGAATCACCTTGCGATGCGCCGGCCTTGGATTGCTCGCGTTCGCCTTGTTGCCGTTATTGCATGCAAATGCCGGAACGCCGGCCGACCGGCCGCCGGGCTACCTGGGACCTTCGGCCCTGGCCGTGTCGGGCGACGAATCCACTCTCTACGTCGCCTGTGCCGACGCTCAACAGGTTGCGTGGGTGCGGTTGCCCGAGGGGCGCGTCGTCCGGCGAATCGACGTACCGGGCGAGCCGACCGGGCTGGCGCTCACCCCGGACGGTAAGCGGTTGCTCGTCTCCTGCGCGGCCCCCGAAAGCAGGCTGCTTGTGCTCTGTGCCGAGACCGGCGAACAGATTGCCGCCGTTCCGGCCGGGCACACCGCAATGAGTCCCGTAGTCGATCCGGACGGCCGGCGTGCGTACGTATGCAACCGGTTCTCTAACGACGTTTCGGTGATCGATCTCGAATCCGGCACGGAGGCAACACGCCTTGCAGCCGTACGCGAGCCCGTAGCCGCGGCCCTGGCAATGGCCGGACGCACCTTGCTCGTTGCCAATCATCTGCCCGACACACGGCTCGATCCGACGTTTACCGGCAACGTATCTGCCGTGGTCACCGCCATCGACACGCAGACGCACGACACCTCGGCCATTGAACTGGGCCACGGCTCGCACACCGTGCGCGGCCTCCACGTGCTGCCCGACGGCACGCACGCACTGGTGACGCACCTACTGGGCAATTTCGAGCAGACGCCCTTCCGAGTCGACATGGGCTGGATCAACGTCAACGTGGTCAGCGTGATCGACGTGCCGGCGGGCAAAGCCGTGGCCACGGTCGGCCTGGACGAGATCGACCGCGGGGCAGGCAATCCCTGGGGTATTGCGTCGACGCCGGACGGCGCCGTCGTGTGCGTGGCCCTGGCCGGCACCGGCGAACTCAGCGTGATCGGCGGCCCCTCGCTGCTGGGTGAGTTCGTGCGGCGCACCATGCAGCCCTTGATGGGCGCGTGGCCCATCTACGTGAGCCTGGGCGAGAGCCTGTGGCGGCGGCACACCCTGCCCGGGGCGGGCCCACGCGCCGTGGCCGTTGCCGGCTCACACGCTTACGTGGCCGAGTACTTCAGCGATACTGTGGCCGTGTTCAACCTGGCCGACGCCGGCGCGCCGGTCCGGTCCATTGCCTTGGGGCCCACGCCGGCCCTGACGACCGAGCGATGGGGCGAAATGCTCTTCAACGACGCCACCCTGTGCTTTCAGCACTGGCTAAGCTGTGCGAGTTGCCATCCCGACGCCCGCATGGACGGCCTGAACTGGGACCTTATGAACGACGGAACCGGCAACTTCAAGAATACCAAGAGCATGCTGCTGGCCCATCGCACGCCCCCTTCCATGGCCGAGGGAGTGCGTGCAACCGCCGAGGCCGCCGTGCGTGCCGGGTTCGTGCATATCCTCTTCAATGAACCGCCGGAAGAGAAGTCGGCCGCCATCGACGAGTACCTGAAGGCACTCCGGCCGGTGCCGAGCCCGCACCTGGTCGATGGCCGGCTCAGTCCCGCGGCAGAGCGCGGGCGTGAGCTGTTCCACAGCAGCGCCGTTGCGTGCCACCTGTGCCATCCCGCACCGTTGTACACCGACTCGAAAATGCACAACGTCGGCTCGCGGAACAGCTTGGACCGGGTCGATCGTTTCGTAACGCCCACGCTGATCGAGGTCTGGCGGACCGCCCCCTACCTGCACGACGGCCGCTACCAGACGATCCGCGAACTGCTCGACGAGGGCAAGCACGGCCTGACGGGCGGCCGTCGCGAGTTGCTTACCGACCGGCAGATCGACGACCTCGTCGAGTTCGTGCTGTCGCTGTAGGTGCCGGGCCCTTTCGCCGTGGGAGAGCTGCCGATTGCACGAACGAAGCGGGCCGGGGTCGGTCAGCAGCCAAGATCTTCCACAAATCGCGTATCCGGCAATAACGACTCGCGCGGAACGCGGAAGTCATTTCGTGTCCTCATGCCCAACCTTGCCGTTACTCTGAAAGCAGAAATCCGCCGCTTGGCCAAGGAGGAAGACAAGGCTGACCAGCGGTCTGGGGCATCCGAGTTCTTGCTCCCCATCGGGGTTATCGCTATCATTGTTGGAAAACCCGGCTTGAGGAAGATAAACCATGACCGTCACCTACCAGCAGGCACAAACCCAACTTCACGACTGGACGAAGACGGACTCCCTGCTCAAACATGCACGAGCCGTGGAAATCGTCATGCGGGCGGCGGCAGCCCAATACGGCGGTGAAGGAGCCGATCCTGACACGTGGGCCATCGCCGGACTGCTGCACGACGCCGACTACGAACAGTGGCCCGATGAGCACCCGAAGCGAATCGTCGATTGGCTGCGGGAACAGGGCGAAGAGGACATCGCCTACGCCGTTTCGTTCCACCAGACCGCCTGGGGACTGCCGCCGAAGACGGTCATGGACAAGTGTCTGCTGGCGTGCGACGAACTGGCGGGTTTCGTCATCGCCTGCTGCCTGGTCCGTCCCGACGGGATTGCTTCGCTGGAGCCAAAGAGCGTCAAGAAGAAGCTCAAAGACAAGGCATTCGCCGCCAAGGTGGACCGGCAGATCATTCATCAGGGAGTCGAATTGTTGGCGGTAGACCTTGGCGAACATATCCGGTTCGTCA
Organism: Thermoguttaceae bacterium; assembly: GCA_034005525.1. Lineage (GTDB taxonomy): Bacteria > Planctomycetota > Planctomycetia > Pirellulales > Thermoguttaceae > PWXP01. Next base: position 4,796 of record JAVEUP010000306.1, read on the forward strand.
TCGAGGCATTGAAGCCCCATGCGGAGGAGTTGGGGATCGGCGGCAAGTGAGGCATTTCGGCAGACGATGAAAGGGCCTACTGGATGAGCGATCTCGACGAACAGGCGAACGACCTGGCGAATGCTGCCGAAGGGACGGAGGGGATCGACAGCCGACTCATCTTCGAGACTTTCGTTTCAGGCCCCGTGGCCCCAATAGATGCTCTTGCATCAGTTTTCGATTGTCGGCGGTGGTGAATCTCGGGTCAGCTTCCTTGCAGGCTCGGTCGTAAACAGCAAAGGCATACTCCCAGACTTCCTCGGCCACGTCCGCGTCGATCCCGGTGGTCTCGAAGGCCGTCAGCACGACTTCCAAGAGAGGCAGAAACTCCGAATCGTCTATCGCATGGGCCTCTTGCCGCTGAAATATGGCGTCCACCTGATTCTTGCCGAGAGTGAGTAGACATTCCTTCGTGCCGCTGTCGCTCATGTTCACTCCATCTCCCTCCAGTTTGGCAGCCCCCGCCGCATTGCCTTGGTGGCTGCCTGAACATCGAAGTGCTCAGGGCGGCATGGCCCACGCCAATCGCTCATCTGGTCCCATTCCTCATGGTCTGGATTGCTGAGGGTCTTCAGGTACTCCTGGTAGCCGCAGACGCCACCGACATCCTCGGGCGGGCAAGCCCGTTCACCTTCAATGCACACCGGATACCGGACACCCTTTTCGGCACGAAGACATCCCTCGAACAGAACTTCGTGCTCCCAGCAATCGCCGAAGTCGTATTCGTAGTCGAACCGGAATGGCTTGCCATCCTTGGGAACAACCTGGCTGATCCGTGTTTCCAGCGAATCAACCGGTGGTGTCTCGTCCTCCCATCCCTCGTAGAGTAACTGGGGATCGCCGTGGATGACGCTATCGATGACAAACTGATGGAGGTGGGAGTTGGTCCAGCCCATGGCCGTTTGGATGCGCTCGTGGAGCTTGTCCAGGGTGCAGTCTTTGGTTTGGATTCTCCGCCAGATCGGCGGGTCGATCTCCTTTAGGGTAATCTTGAACTGGTACACCCGGTCCTTGGCCGGGATGCGGGCGATGCCTCCCTCCTTGTGTTTATGAATGGCCTTGTCCGTCAGGTCGATGACATGACGCAAGGAGGTCTTCTTCACGCCGGTCTTTCCTCTTGCGAAGGCTCGACGACACCGAGCGGAAATCTGCCGTAATTCATCCAGCGTGAATCTTGGGTTTCGCTGGTTGGGCTCATCAAGTTGCAGGCGATCAGCAAAGGCAGGGAAAAGCCCAGCGACGGCACGTCGCTGGGCTTGGGTCAGTCGAAGAGGGAACGTGGGTTCCTTCTTGTCCCCGATCCTTGTTTCGTGTGATCTTCCCGACCGATCATAGGTCACGATGATCGCCTCGTCCTCTTCCTCGGGCTCGGGTGTCTCGCCCTCAAAGGGCAGTGTGGTGATGATTCCGAAATCGGCCTTGGCCCGCTTATAGGTATCGTTCAGCATCCGTCTGATGCCGCCGCCGAAGGTGAGGTTGTATCCCGAAAGAAGGCCGTCGTAGGCGATCTTCCCCTGGAAGGGCAGGGTGCGCGTATAATATGATGTTTCTGTTTTATGCAGTCAGTGACGTGTACCCGTACTGGGAAATACGTTTCCAGAATGCACTCCATCGTCCGA
>JAVEUP010000109.1:0-27905 GCA_034005525.1 Thermoguttaceae bacterium
GCCGGGAACTTGACAAGCACGGTTCCCGTATGTTACAAGCCAAGTGCTTGCCGTTCTATTGGGGTGCCTGTCGCACCCTCGGACCGTGAACGGCTACCCCGGGGGAGCCTCACGCTTTTCGCTACAGCCGCGCCGCCCGCAGCACTCCTCCCCGATGCCCCCGGCTTGTCCGGGGGAGCCTCACCCTTTTCGCTACACCACCATCGGCCGCTCCCGTGCCTCCCCGGATGCGCCCGGGCAAGCCGGGGGCATTCGCGCGCGGGGAGCCGGCGCCCGTAGCGAAGAGCGTAACGATCCCCCGGGCAAGCCGGGGGCATTCGCGCGCGCTGGGAGCCCGCGCCGGTAGCGAATAGCGTAACCATCCCCCGGGCAAGCCCCGTCGGTAGCGAAAAGCGTAACCATCCCCCGGGCAAGCCGGGGGCATTCGCGCGCGGGGAGCCGGCGCCGGTAGTGAAAAGCGTAACGATCCCCCGGGCAGGCCGGTGGCATTCGCGCGCGGGCAAGCCCCGTCGGTAGCGAAAAGCGTAACCGTCCCCCGGGCAAGCCGGGGGCATTCGCGTGGGCAGGAATTATGGATGGCGATCTTGTTCCCAACGGCGCAAATACGCGGCAATCGCTGCTGATTGCGCGTCCCCGTACAAACCTATGTACGCGCTCGACTGCCATAGCCGGTCGGCGCCCGCGCGTATGACCGATTCGGCGAATTCCTCCCAAAGCAATTCCTGCGCCGCGTTCATCATGCCCAGAACCAGCCTTGCCGGCGACACCTTCGGATGGATGCGTACTGCCAGATGCACGTGGTCGGGAACGAACGAGACCTTTTCGAGGAACGTCTGCCATTCGTCCTGCATCTGCCGCCAGCGAGCGGTCACTGCATGGCCTTCCATTTGGCCGAAAACGCCTTTTCGCCGCCACGTCGAGAGCACCACGTGCAGTTGCAGAACGGTCACGGCATGCCGGGCAGTCAGCCGTTGCTCGTCAGCGGGCGTGAACGGATAGCGCTCGACGAATATCGGCGGGCGGGCTCGCGTCGCATACCCATGGTGCGTGCCCTGCGCTGAAAGATACCGGTCCACCGCTTCGGCCGAAGATTTCCCCGTGGTGCAGGCGAAATAGCCACGGCCAAGCAGTTTCTGCGCCGTTTGAAGGCCGGTAGTCTCGCGCAGCCATTTGCTGGTGCGCCCTTTCGCCTTGCCGGCACAGCCGGCCACCGTTTCGTCCGGCAGCAAGCTGGCAAGCATCTTGACGCCTGCTTGGTCGGCAGCCGCTTCGAGAATGCGAATACCGTACGGCTGCAACATGGCATCAAGCGTTACCTGATCGAGTTGGGCAAGCGCCGCCTGCGTCCGGCCCCGATGCGTGCCCCAGCGATAGTACACCCGGTAGCACCAGGCAAACTTGAGTTCCTCGAACTTGTACGGTTTGATAAGCACCGGCTGTCCTCATCAGTCAAAACGACGAAAGAGTCTCCAATATACCCGATGTCACATCTACGTCATACCCCATCGCCTTCCGTACCCATTCACCCCCGGATGCCCCCGGCTTGCCCGGGGAGCTTCACGCTCTTCGCAACAGCACCTGATGCCCCCGGCTTGCCCGGGGGAGCCTCACCCTCTTCGCTACCGCATCGCTGCCCACCTCACTCCTCCCCGGATGCCCCCGGCTTGCCGTGGGCGGGCAAGCCGCGCGGGTAGCGAAAAGCGTAACGATCCCCCGGGCAAGCCGGGGGCATTGCCGTGAGCAGGGAAGCCTCGCGGGTAGCGAAAAGCGTAACGATCCCCCGGGCAAGCCGAGGGCATTGCCGTGAGCAGGGAAGCCTCGCGGGTAGCGAAAAGCGTAACGATCCCCCGGGCAAGCCGGGGGCATTGGCACCGCTATGGAGGGGGCCTTGCACTCCAGATGCTTTGGCGCCTACATTATGCATCGAAGGGTTTGCTGCGTTCCGTGAAGCGCGGAGCAGGCGCACCGTTTGGCGATCCGGCAGGAATCGGAGCATCCACGCATGGCTGCCAAGAAATCGGAAGGAGCCAGTTCGTTGCACGCCTCTTCGTCACGCAAATGCCGCAGGAAGCGCCCGCCGCCGAACGAGCCAAATGCCGAGGCGGGCCTGCCGGCCGGCGCTTCCGTTTCCCAAGCAGAAGAGCAGTGGCAACAGACCTTCGACGCCGTACCGGAGCCGATTGCCGTTCTTGACTTGCAGCACCGGATCGTGCGGCTGAACAAGAATATGGCCGAGCGGCTGGGACTGGCCAAGGACCAATGCGTCGGCCAAACCTGCTACCGGTTGGTCCACGGCATCGACGAGCCTCCGTCGTTCTGCCCGCATTCACGGCTGCTGAAGGACGGTGAAGAACACTCGGTCGAGATTGACGAGAACCGGCTTGGCGGGGAGTTCCTGGTCACCGGCTACCCTTCCACCGAAACCGCGATCCGCTCCATCGATCTGTCGGTCGTGGGTTACCTGACCAAGCCGCTGGACCTGGACGAACTGCTCTGTCATGTCAAGCCGGCGATCGCGCACTCCCAGTACCGGCGAGCCGTGACGGTCATCCTGGAACGGTTGCAGAGTTGCGTCGACGATCTAAACGATATCCACTGGATACGAATCCCGCGGGCGGGCGCAAAGTGCGAACTGGTCTCACTCAGCACGATCCGGACCTTGGCAGCGTGCTTGTCCGAGTTGGTCGGGCTCTACTCCCGGTCGGGCGGCGAAGGGTGCGCCGAGAGTCTGTGCGAACTGATCGGCTGCCCCATGCTGCCGGTTCACCGCCAGGCCATTGTGGACACTATCGCAGTGCTCAAGAAGACGAAAGACACCTTCAAGTCCAAGGAATTGGCCGAGTTACGGACCAGACTCGAGGCTCTTCTGCACATGGGGAGTCTCACGTGATTTTCCGCCGGAGGTTCCCCTTCATCGCCCAAAGGTTGAACTTCACCGAGGCTTCGCGGAGCCGCATGTCGTCAATCAAATCTCGCATCTTCATGCATTCCCTCTCCCTGACGTCGTGGTGGTGCTGGGCTTCGTCGACGAGGGCGCGCAGGGCAGATCGGCAGTGCATGGGCAATGTCTCGATCTTGGCGCGAAGATGGGCGACGTGCCTGTGGAATTGCCTGCTTGCCGCCGATGGTTCACGTAGTGGCATGGGAGCGTCCTGTCTGTTTCGGGGAGTGGAAAGAACAGGCCGCGCGGGACCCGGCACAGTGGGCCCCGCGCAGCACTAGGAGGTGTACTCTCGCGGTCCGCAACCGCTATGCGAGCTTGAAACTGGCGGCCAGGTCGCGCAGGGCGCCCGCTTGGGCGCCAAGCTGCTCGCTGCTGGACGCCATCTCTTCGCTGCCCGCGGCCGATTGCTCGGTCACCTGGGCCACGCCTTGCACCGCCTGCGACACTTCGCTGGCGTTGCTGGCCTGCTGAACCGTGGCGGCCGCGATTTCGGCGATTCGATTGGCGGTGCCCTGCACGCCCTCGATGATCTGCGTCAGGGCCTTGGCCGTGTCGTCGCTCAGCCGGGTGCCTTCCTCGACCCGGGCGGTGGATTCCTTGATGAGCGTCGATACCTCTTGTGCGGCCTGGTTGGAACGTTCGGCCAGTTTGCGCACTTCATCCGCGACGACGGCAAAGCCCATGCCGTGCTCACCCGCCCTGGCCGCCTCGATGGCGGCGTTCAGTGCCAGGAGGTTCGTTTGACTGGCGATTTCGGAGATGACCTGGATGATCTCGCCGATCTGGTTCGAGCTGGTGCGGATCAGGGCCATCGACTCGCTCGACTTCTGCACTGCCGTGCCGCCCTGCTCGGCCAGCGAGTTGGTTTCGGTGGCCAGCTTATCGGCGGCGGTAGCGTTCTCTTTGACGGTCTCGACGGAGCGGGCGAGTTCCTCGATCGAGGCGCTCATCTCCTCGACGCTTGAGCTTTGCGACTGGGCCCCCTGCGCCAGGCTCTGCGAGCTTTCCGCGATGACGCGCGCCCCCTCGGCGAATTGGTTGGCGCTCTCGTTGATCTGCTCGAGCGCGGCCCGCATGTTGCCGACGACCCCGTTCACATTGTCGCGCAGCTCGCCGTAAACGCCGGGGAACTCCCGCTCGATGATTCGCGAGAAGTCCTTGTCGTTCATCCGGTGCAGCGCCTGTCCGATGTCCCCCTGACGCGTCATGGCGTTCAGGGCGTCGATGCACTGGTTCAGGTTGTTCTTGATCTCGTTGAAATCGCCCTGGTAATTGTCCGTAATTCGTTCGGGGATGTCGCCCTTGGAAATCCGGTCGACATACTCGGCAGCCACGTTCAGCGGGCCGATCACCGCGTCGAGCGTGGCGTTCACGCCCTCGATGATCGGCCGGAACTCGGTGCCGACCAGTCCGGGATCGCCGCGGGTTTCGAGTTTGCCGGCCACGGCCGCTTCGCCAAGCCGCTTCGCTTCGCCAATCAATGTGCTAAGAACCCTGGCGATAGACGATGCGAGGAATAGGCCAAAGGTCACGGCCAGCACAAAGCCGATTGCCGTGCCGCCAAGCGCCATGTACTCGGCCAAAGTGGCCATGCTCTGCGCGTCGGCCACCTCCTCGGTGGCGATCTCCTCGTTGATGTGGATAATCTGATCGAGCAGTTCAGCGGCCGCCCGCTGGCGATCGGTTACGGGGCCAAAGAGATGGGCAATCGCCTCACGCTGGGCTGTGGTCGCTTGCTCGGCAACTGCCAGCATGTCGGTGAAATGCCCGAAGGTCTCCTCGGCGGCCGGCGACATCTCCCGTTCATAGACGGTCAGGGCCTGATCCGTTTGACCGTTGGCCGTAAGCTGCTTGATCTCACGCACGGCATCATGGAACCGGCGGTGCGGTTCCTCCATCGCCTGGACGGCCTTCTTCAGCACGTCGCTATCGGTGGTGAACGTGCTGAGCCATTGTCCGAAGTTGCACGTGCGGTGGTCTTCGCCGCCCTCGAAGCTCTTGCTGGCTTGGATTGCCCGGAGTGTGTTCTCCATCAGCACGTAATGATCCTTGATAAAGCCTTCCAGCCTACGCGAGATTTCCACCGGCTCGGGAATGCCCAGCCGGTCGAATTGGCTGAACATTTCAAGCGCTCTATTATTCTCCTCGCGCCAGGCTTGCCACGCGGGTACGAATTGTTCCCACAGTTTGGCCTCCTCAGGCGTTTTCGGAAGCGGCTCGTAGATCGCCCAGGCCGCCTCATACACCTCGCGCGCCGTGGCGATGTTCTGCGATTGTCGCTGGCGCATTTCACCCGACAGGCCGGGCATGGCCAGCGTGCGCAACGTACCCCGCATGTTTTCCGCCTGCCCTTTGATCACCAACAGATTCTCGACACTTGGCATTCGGACCTCGCCGATCTCGTGCACGCTACGCGCGAGCCGCCAATCGCCCCAAAAGCCGATGCCGCCCACGCAGGCGGTGATGGCGGCGACGACCAGGAAGCCGGAAATCAACTTCCACTTCGTACTCAGATTCGACAGGAAACTCATTGCACGTACCTCGCTACTGCATGGAACAGACGGAAACGGCCGGCCATCGATCGCACCGGGCAGCTACGGGCAACCCGCCCCCCTGCCGGCCTCAAAATACGCAAAACCCTTTCAAAGCTCTTGAACTGCTGCGCTAGCGCAACAAAAAAAGGCACAGCGGAGACCGCCTCTTCGCGCGGAAGAAGCCTGTTTCCACTGTGCCTTCAACTAGCAGGCCCGAAGCCTGACAACTAAGGCCGCCCGCCGTTTGGCGGGCAGCGCCTCGAACCGGTGCGTCCCGATCAAGGCGGTAGTGTTTGACTAGGCAAACATGGCACACAATTAGGCAATGTCAACTTGACCGGAAAAAGTTGCCTTCCTTTCCCAGTTTGGCGATCGAAACAGACAACGGCTATTCCGTTTCCGGGTGCAGACTCCACCCCGTTGGAGTCCCGGCTTTAGCCGGCAAAGACGCGCCACATAAAGGCGGAACTCCCGCCCAGCCCAGTCGAACCGCACCTGGAAACGTAAGAGCCCAAGCAATACGGTCCTGGACAGGCACGGTGTTCCAAGACGTACAGGAGCGCCGGCGCTGAAGTCCCAGCGTACTCTGCCCGTCAGGGCGTCGTCCGAGGCAGACTGCAAAAAGATGACCGGAGCGGTAGCCAAGAAGGCGGAGATTCACTATGATGTTTGTTCGAGTATGGACTGGAAGGGTGTACCAACACAGTGCTTTGTCAGGCTTAAGGCGCGGGGTAGGCATCTCGCTTGCCGACGCGATTGAACCCGCCATCGCAACCTGGAAGGTTACGCCACGTTTGCCATTATCATCCATCCTGATGATTGTGACGTACCTGCATGAAAACCCGTGCTATGTTTTCCCAGCAGAGCACGTGTCAGCTCTTGCCTGGGAAGGTTGCAGCCGTTGTGTCAAGCGGCCGGGCACCCTTCCGCGGGCGGCCTTAGCTGTCAGGCCTCGGGCCTGCCATTTGAAGGCACGGTCGAAGCATAGTCCTTCGTGACGAAGGGCGTGCTCCGGCCGTGCCTTTTTTCGTTGGCTTGCCGGGAACAGAAGGTACTGCCGCGTCCATGATTACGATCGCTTCGATCTTGCTGGCTGAGGGCGGAACTCCCTTTCTGGAGTCGACTGCCTCGTGCCTGCGCGAAGACGGCTACTCGTGCGATACGGTGACTGATGCAGCAGAGGCCCTCAAACTATTCTCTTCGAGACAGTACCAATTGCTCATCTCCGACCTCCGCCTCAATGGCACCAGTGGTCTGGAACTTGTGAAACAAGCCAACCGAATGGTGCCCGGCGTGCCCGCGATTCTTGTGGCAGAGTCTCCTTCGCTGGCCACGGCGGTGGAAGCGGTTGAGTTGCCCGTTGCGGCCTATCTGCCCAAGTCGGTTCCATACGAAGAGCTTCTCGGCAAGGTGCAGGCCACCTTGGACAAGACGGCTCACTGCCGCGACCTGGCTCGCGTCCACAGACAACTCCTGCACTGCGCCGCCGAGTTGGACGAACTGCGGTCGCACCGTTGCCAGGTTGCCATGCGGGACGGCAGCCCAACCTTGCGCATCCCGCTGTCCACGCTCCGCGGTGTTGCAGGCTGTCTTTCGGAACTCGTCGCCATGGAGACAAGAAGCGACGCCGACGGGCGAGTGGTCCGAGTGTGCGAGTTGCTCCAATGCCCCGTTTGGCGGATTCACCGTAATGCGATCGGGAAAGCTGTCGGCCTGTTGAACGAAACGAAGCGGCGGTTCAAGTCGAAGGAACTTGCCCAGGTACGCGAGATGCTGGAGAACCTTCTGGAAACGCTCCACTGACTCCCCTTTGCAGCGATTCATCGCCGCTTGCGCGTGTCCCTGTGGCGGCGCTTTGTCTGGCAATCGGCGGCGGGCTGCGCCGGACAACTCCGCGGCAAGGAAGCGGGAACAAGTTCCCGCACTCCAAAGGGCGGCGGGCAAGGCCCCGTTTGACACCGGTCGCGACGTGTGCCATACTGGCCGCTGCGGCCATGTGCCGCAGCCGGCAATGGCTGGCAGTCCCCGTAATCAATACGACGAGGAGCATTCCATGAAGACAAGCATGAGTAGGCGTCGTTTTCTTGCCGCGTCGGCGGTTGCCGCCGCAGTTGGCCCGCGGCTGTTGGAGGGAACTGCGGTGCAGGCCGCCGAGTTCAAGACCAAACTGAAGAAGGCGCTCATCGGCGCCCCGACCGAGGAAACCTTGACCGCCTGGAAGGAGGCCGGCTTCGACGGGATCGAGGCACAGCGGGCCGACGTCTCGCCGGAAAGCGGGAAGGCCGTCCAGCAGATGGCCGAACGGGTCGGCATGCGCATCCACGCGGTGCTGTATGGTTGGGCGAACTTCAACCACGCCCACGCCTTCAACGAGGAAGTCGCGAAGGTCGCCAGCGCGATCGAGTCGACGGGGAATCTTGGCGCGACCGCCATGCTGCTGGTCCCCTGCCGCGTCGGCGGAATGGCCATGCCGGAAGCCTGGGAGTTCGACATCGAGTTCAACGAGTCGACCGGGCACGTGACCAAGGTGTTCGACGGGGACAACGCGCCCTACCAGGAGTACATGGCCGCCCACAACCAGGCAACCGACGCCACGCGCAAAGCCGTCGAGAAACTGATTCCCGTCGCCGAGAAGGCGGGCGTGGTCATCGCCCTGGAAAACGTGTGGAACAACCTGTGGGTGAAGCCGGCCATCTTCAAGCACCTCGTTGCGTCGTTCGACAACCCCTGGGTCCAGGCGTATTTCGACATCGGCAACCACGTGAAGTATGCGCCGGCGGAGGAATGGATCCGGACGCTCGGCAAGTTGATCGTCCGCTGCCACGTCAAGGACTTCCAGTTGAACCCCGACGGCCACGGCGGTAAGTTCGTCGATATTCGCGACGGCAGCGTCAACTGGCCGGTGGTCCGCCGCGAGCTGGACAACCTCGGATTGGACGAGATGTGGATGACCATTGAAGGGAGCGGCGGGCTCTCGCTTGAAGAGCGGAGCAAGCGGCTCGACCTGATCATCGCCGGAAAGTAAGGGCCTTCATGGAGGCTGCCGATGAAAGCAAACGTCAGGACGGCAAACCGGTGACGCTGGAGGCCGCCGTGGAGTCCCCCCGGGCCGCAGCCTCTTCCGGGCAATGATTGTCCAGCAGGCCCGCATCGCCCAGTTGGAAGACGGCGGTGCGACGGGTATTGTCGAACTGCAAGTGCAGGTAGTCGCCCGGCCGGGCGCCTTGGGCGCGAAGCGCCGGGCCCAATCCCCAGCCGCATCCCCGCTTGGTCATCATCCGGCCCAGCCGCTTGTTGCCGGGCGATACAACGGTGTATTCCCCGACGACGTGGTTCCGCAGGGAGGCCGGGATGGTTATAACTCCGCCCGAAATGACCGCTCTGGAAAGGCAATATGCCACGTGGGCGCGGCCCTCCCCGTCGATCCCGCATGAACGCAGCACCTGGCTGTGGTTGGTGCGGGAACGGCGGGCGCGGGCGCGGGCGCGCCGGACGTCGTTCGGATCGGTCTTCTGGGCCACGACACCGTAGATGCTCCGCCCGTACTGGGTGACCACCGGCGTGCACATCAGGATGGCGTTAAAACTGAATCGGTTCATTCCACGCCGGATGCACTGTTCTTCAAATGCGCAGCGGTCCATGACGGGTCCGAACTCCTTGAGAACTTCGATCATGGTGCGTTCGACGTCGGCCAAGAGAGTGCGCCAATCGAGCGACGGCCCCGCACAGATGGTGTCGCCTTCGACGCTCACGCTCGGCATTTGGCGGCAGTAAGCGAGGAGCACGCTGGGCGTGGGCAAGTCCCGGCCGCTGCGCCGGTATCGCCCCAGGGCGCCGCGGAGCTTCGACACGTCGATGCGCCCGGCCACGGAAACAACCTTCTCGATCATATTCGGCAACCCGTACTGCGGCAGGGTTTCGAGGCGGAACCAGGTCTGCCGGGCGTCGAGCCACTGGAAGTCCTTCAGCGTCGTAAGCGTTTCCCGGAGCAGTTGCCGGCACACGCGGCGCCGCGGCCGCTCCTTGGCCAATTCGGCTTGCACGTCGGCAACGGTCGCCGCTCCAAAGCTGCCCACGGCGCTCTTGGCGGCGTGAGCGATTCGCGGAGCCAACTCTGCCTGGCTGGGCAGAACGGCAACGGATCCCTCGGCCACCGGAACGACGTGAAAGGCAGGAGTCCGCGAGAAGAACCCGGCGGCCTCTTCAATGGCGGCTATGGACAGCCCGTGACCCGACAGGCCGGCTTCCTGCAACTGGCGTTCCAGCGTGCCGGTCGCCCTGGGCACTCGATCGGCGATGAACTGCAGCGTCCGGTCCAGGCACGGCGCGAAAACGGAGACATGGCGGAGCCTCTTGACGCACCGCATGCAAATTTGCCGAATCCGCTCACGGCTGAGGCCGTACTTTCGCCCCAACTGCTCCAGGGTGCGCCCCCCCTGGCCGTCCCAGTTGTAGTAAGCCGCCAGAATCTGCTGGTCGCGCTCATTGGCCATCGGGGCGAACACGTCCATCAGCTCCTCTTCAACCGGCAACTCGTGGAAACGGCGTATCCTGTCGATGAGCCGTCCCAACCCCTCAGCCAACCGGAACGGTTCCGTCAGATCGAGTTCACGGTGCTTGATGCGATCGACAAGCTCGGCCACAGTGTGGCTCTGGCTGTCCATCGCCCTCAGCAGGCGCCCCAGCCGCGGATCGTTGAATTGGATGGAAAGTGCCCCAGGCAATTCCGCAAGTCTGCCGGCCTGCTCGACCAACTCGACGTCGATCTGCTGCCGGCGGCCGGCAAGCGTCTCCAGGGCCGTGAGCAAGTCCACAAGACACTTCGCACCAAAGGCCGGAATGTCCATCAAATCGCCAAGGGTCATGTTGCCGATCTGTTGCACATTCCGCGCCAGTCCAGCCCGGCGCAGGGAATTGTACGTCCGATTCTCCAGATTCACGTCTTCAAGGGACAGTCCGGCGGGCAGCGCCGGCGTTTGGATTTGCTGGATGTCGCGGTTGACAACCCCCGCGGCTACCCGCGAAATGATCATGCCTGCAAGCTGGGCTATCGCTTCGGGAGCGAAGTGCTGCCAGGCCGTTTCGTCCAGGTCGGCCAATCGGGTTCCGGGAAACCGGGAACTCTGTGCGATTTGGCTTGGAATGGGCTCATCGAGAAGACTTTCCAGCAGCGACGGCGCTATTCGATGATTCGGGCGGGGAAAACGGGCGGCGGGATGGGCCTGCCTGATGACCATCGTCTGGTTTCCGTGGCGTTCCTGACAGCTCTCAGGGTGATCGCCCACATATTCCATGGCCGTCAGCAGGTCCACCAGCGACTTCGACCAGAAGCCGCGCAGACTCAGCACGCCGTCAATGGTCATGTCGTTGAGGTCGTGCGGCCGTTCATGGATGCCGGCCGAGACCAGGCAATTTACCGTACGCACCTCCAGCTCCAGGTCGGCCAAGGTGACGCCCTCGGGGAGCGCCGGCAAGGGCCGGTTCCCGATGGAAAGCGGAGCGCGTGCCGCTCGCCCTACAGCGGAAACGACTTCCGAAGCCAACGCAAGACAGGTCTCCTGGTCAAAAAGCGTCCATGCCGATTCGTCCAAGTCGGCCAGGATCATGCCTTCCCTGCCGGCGCGGCTGGAATACCTCTTCGGAATGGGGGCCGTTAGCAGTTCTCGGAGGGTGGCCGGTGCCAAACGATGCCCACGACGCGGATAACGGCTGTATGCCATCGGAATCACCTTCCCTAATGCCATCGTACACGGCGAACTGCACGGGCAGTTCCCTGTCCAGGACAGGAGAGTCTCCGTGAACGTCTATGCCGTTTCTACCAACGATCCTCGCCGTTGCCAAGTGGGGCCCAACCTGTTGTCATGGGATAGCCCGAATTTGCCGCAACCCCGTCAATCGCAGCCCGGAGATTGTTTACATGCCCATCAGTGGCGTTCCGGACGCTTCGTGCCCCTTTCCACTACGAGATACTAAACGCTGCAAACCGACAGGCGAGCGGGGGCCGTCAGGCCCCTGTTTCTATCCACGCCGAGGTTGAAAACTGCGTCTTTGTGGAGTGAACTCCAACCGCCAGCCCGCTCCCAAAGAAAACCCCGGCAGCGGAACATGCCGCTGCCGGGGTCTGATCATTCGCATAAACCTCGCCAGGATCGCTCGCCGTTAACCGAAAGCCCGGCTTCACGGGCAGCAGCAACGGACGCACCGGCAGCATTTCACCGTCTTTTCGACCATCCGGCACACGCAAACCTGCACTTGCCTTTCCACTTCGTGCGGCACCATGACCATGCGGGAGACGGTCCTCTCCTCCGGCTGGCACTCGTAGGACACGTGGGTGAGCGTTCGGGTCCGTGTTTCGGGCACCCATTCGACGCACGGAACCTCCTTGGTCTGCTCCTCGCATTCCATGCGGCAGAGTCTGACCTTCCTGGTCCGGGTTTCCGGTTCGCACTTGGTTACGGTGTACGTGCAAGGCTCTTCGACGACCTCGTGCTTCATCACCGTGTATTCGACTTCGTGTTCGACCAGATTGGGCACCCAAACCTTGCACACCTGGGTCACGGTGCAAGGCTCGCACGCTGCAGCACACGGTGAACAGCAACAGCCAAGCCGTTGCGCCCTGCGCGCCATACGCCGACTGCGATAACACACTTGGCGCACCACGGGAACGGTCACCTCCCGCTCTTCCCACTCACCTTCGTCCTTCCACACCTTGCAGGTCTTGGTGACCGGCACAGCGCGACATACATGGCGAACGCCTTCCTTCGTTTCCTGACGAGGCACCATGACCGTGTACTGGACCTCCTTCTCTTCCCAAACCGGCTTGGCCACGGTTTGCGTGACCGTCCTTGTCTTGGTTTGGGGCACCATGACCGTGTACTGCTGTTCGATCGTTCTCTTAACCGGCACGGCCTTCATAACGGTGACGGTTTCCTCCCGGAGTTCGGGCCGATACTCGATACACTTCACAGTGCGCGTTTCCGTTACCCACGTGGGAACTTGCACGACCTTCTCGACACATTCCACCGCAGCCACCGGCGCGCACGGCGCGCAGCATGTTCCCGCGACCGACGTGCCTGGTAACGACATCGCCACCGCAGCCGCCACCGCCATCCACAACATTGTTCGCATCATCGCTGCACCTCCTCGAAAAAGGACCCTCTACCTCTCTGTTCCTGCCGGCCGAGGTTTGCGACAACCGCACGGCCCGGCCAACCGCGTGCCGGCTGACACCAGCCGGCGCAACGGATAGTCTATACCTTCGAGTCGATCGTGGTCAAGCGTCGGGGGCGTGCGGCAACGTGCTTCGGCCAATTGCGGGAAAACACCGGCTCCGGCACGCCCCCGGTATCGCGGCGAATCTCCACCACCAATCGGCCGCCGATGCAAACGCCATGCCAGGACATGCCAGTCTGATGGGTGGAAGCGTTCACCCAAATGCTGCAGGCCGAGGTGCCCTACGTGTGATAGTCGGCGTTGATGCGGACGTATTCCGCCGTCAGGTCGCAGGTCCAGAAACGGGCGGCGGCCGAGCCCTCCGAAAAGGAAAGCTCGATGTGTGTCTCCTGCTCATTGCGGACGGAGCGGGAGACAGCCGATTCATCGAACGGAATCGGGGCCCCGTTCTCGTACAGCAGGGTCCCGTTGAGCTTCAGGGACAGGCCGCCCGGATCGAAATCCACGCCGGCGTAACCGGCGGCCGAAACGATCCGGCCCCAATTCGGGTCGCCGCCGGCGATGGCGGTCTTCACCAGCGGGCTGTTGGCTACGGCTTGCGCGATCGCCCTCGCGTCGGCCCGCGAAGGGCAGCCGGTCACGTCGATGGTAATCAAGTGCTGCGCACCCTCGCCGTCGGACGCAATCGCGCGGGCCAACTCCTCGCACACTTCCTTCACGGCCGCCGTGAACGATTCCAGGTCGGCGCCGGTTGGCTGCCCGGCCGCGGCCCCGTTGGCCAGCATGAGCAGGGTATCGTTGGTGCTGGTGTGGCCCTCCACGCTAATGCAGTTGAACGTCTCGTCGGCCACGGCCTGAAGCAGCTCCTGCGCCGCGTCCGGCGCAAACGCGGCGTCGGTGAGAACCACGCACAGCATGGTGGCCATGTTCGGGCCGATCATGCCGGCGCCTTTGGCCATGCCGGTGATCTGAACCGGCTTTCCGCCAACCGTCACTCGCCGCCCGGCCAACTTGTGGTGCCTGTCGGTCGTGAGCATGCCGCGGGCGGCGGCAAGAAGGCTAGGCTCCTTGGAACCGAGTTTCACGGCAGCGGCCGTAATCCCCTGCTCGATCTTGTCCATTGGCAAGAACTCACCAATGATCCCCGTGGACAACACAAGCACCTGCTCCGGCTGCGCCTGGCAGACCATGGCCGCCAACTCGGCCATGCGCTTCGCGTCGGCCATGCCGCGCTCGCCCGTGCAGGCATTGGCATTGCCGGAGTTGATGACAACGGCGCGAATGGAATCGCTTGGAGTCCGCTGGCGGTCGAGCGTCACCGGGGCGGCGCAAATCCGGTTCTGGGTATACACCCCGGCGCCGGTTGCCGGTTCTTCCGACATAATCAGCGACAGGTCCGGACTCTGCGGATCGCGTTTGATCCGGCAGTAGACTCCGGCCAGCAAATATCCCTTCGGCACTTCGATTGAATGTGTCAACTTCATGGTTGCATTAACTCCGGCGAGCGGGGGCCGTGAGGCCCCTGTTTCTGCGAGACATGACGCAGTTCAGTGCCTTCGCGATAAACTACACCCCTGATATGTTTCCGATTACCGGGCGCATGGGCAACGACCGGCGTGGACGTCGGGGCGGAAACAGGGGCCTCACGGCCCCCGCTCGCCTTTCGGTTCGCATCGTTCGCGTCATCTCCCAACTCCCAACTCCCATCTCCCAACTCCCATCTCCCAACTCCCAACTCCCAGCTCCCAACTCCCAGCTCCCAGCTTCAACTCAACGCGGTGGTTTCGGGGTGGTCGAACATGAGGTTGAAGTTCTGGACGGCCGCTCCGGAAGCCCCCTTGACCAGGTTGTCGATGCACCCTATTGCGATGACCTTGCCGCCAACAATCCGCGCGGTCACATCGCAGAAATTCGTCATCATCGAGTCCTTGGTTGCCGGCAGCCGCTCGACCACGCGAACGAACGGCTCGTTGGCATAGAAATCGCCCAGGGTTTCGAGTAGCTGCTGTTCGGTCACGTTGCCGCGGGGACGGCTGTAGGTCGTGCTCAGGATACCGCGATCCATGGGCACGAGGTGCGGCGTGAAGATCACCTCGGCCTTCGTGCCCGCCGCCCAGCCAAGGTACTGGGCAATCTCCGGCGTGTGGCGGTGCCGCCCCAGGTTATATGCACACAGGCTCTCGTTGCATTCGGGATAATGGGCAATCAGCGACGGCGTGCGCCCCGCGCCGCTCACCCCGCTCTTCGAGTCGACAATAATATCCACCGGCTCGATCAGCCCGGCCTTCAACAGCGGCGCCAACGGCAAGATAGCCGAAGTCGGGTAGCATCCGGGGTTCGCGACCAAAGGGGCGGAACGGATCTGCTCGCGAAAAAACTCGGGCAGGCCATAGGGAACCTTGCCCAGCCTCTCGGGGTCGGGATGCTTCTGGTTGTACCACTGGGAAAACACGTCGCTGCTGTTCAGCCGGTAGTCGGCACTGAAATCAACCACCCGCGCGCCGGCATCCAGAAGTTGCGGAATCAGGGACGAACTCACGCCGTGCGGCAGGCAGCAGAACACGCACTCGGCCCGCGCGGCGACCTCGGCCGGCGTCAGCTTCTCAAGGCACAGGTCCACTCTGCCGGTCAGCGACGGATGGATGGATGCAATGTGGGGGCGATTCTCTTGAATGTCGCTAATGGCGACAATCTCAGCCGCCGGGTGGCGAAGCAGAATGCGGATCAACTCCAGCGCGGTATAGCCCGCGCCGCCAATAATTGCTACTCGCGTCATGGTTAATACTCAAACAGGTTTCTGCCGAACGGTACAAACCCGTTAATCTATCCAGCTTAGGTTCTGCACACTAGGGGGGCAATCCGCGGAATGCGGCCAAGAGGCACGTTTTTCGGCTTGCAATCGGCGTCGGATTCGCTAAGCTTGGATGTGTGTACCTCTGTACATTTCTTTTTGGACGCCATCGGAGCTGCGGTTCTTGCCTGCCTGAAGTCAGGTTGTTTGTTCTTCTAGCACACACGGGGGGCATGACGGGCGGGTGAGTGTGGAAAAAGTGAAACCTGCCAACCAAAAACGGAAGCTGGGAGTTGGCAGGTAGGAGTTGGGAGCGGAGATGTCGGGTATCAGGTGTCAAAAACGGCAACGCGGCCAGGGGGAGAAGTGGAGGGTGAATGTGGAAAATCGGAAGACTGCCACCCAAAGGATCTGCGGGTATACTTAAGCATGGTGGGAAAGGTCGGGCAGTACCCCTCCCGCATATTATTCAATAGACCCCCGCTTTAGGCGAGCGAGCCATGCCTCAAGCCATTGTCGATCCGGACGATCTACGGCGGTTTGCCCGGACGCTGAAGAAGTTCAATACGGACATACAGGATCGGCTGACGGTCGTGGCAACGGAGCTGGCGGCGTTGGGAAAGACGTGGCGCGACCAGGAGCAACGGAAGTTTGCCGATGAGTTCGAGCAGCACTTGAAGGTCATCTCGCGATTCACCGAACTCACCGAACAGCACATTCCGTACTTGCTGCGCAAGGCGGAGCTTATAGACGAGTACTTACAGCAGCGGTGAGCCTGTCATTTCCGCCGACGTGGGATAGGCTTCCAGCCTGTCAACTCAGCCGACAGGCTGGAAGCCTGTCCCACGCAATTGCGCCGCGCAGGGACTACCCGGAACCGGAAACGTATCCAGGAGCATGTGAGAATGGGCGGCCGCGCAAGGGTGACTTCCCTCGATGCGCTGGATGCGTTTGCGGCGGCGCTGCGCGTCTTCCAGGACGAGGCCGCCAGGGCAATCGAAGGCGTCGAAATGAACGTTCGCGCGGCCGCCGACTGGGTCCGGCTGGAGCGCAAAGAGTACTGGAACCGCCAACTGCGACGCAGCGAACAGCGAACGCACGAGGCCAAGATCAACTTGCAGCGGTGTCAGACACTCCGGCGAGTGGACGACTACCGTCCGGCATGCGTGGAGGAGAAACGCGACCTGGAACGGGCGCGACGGCGGCAGGAGTTGTGCCGCCGGCAGGTCGAAGTGGTGAGCCAGTGGTCACGAAAGGTCGATCGGGCAGTGAACGAATACCAAGGCGGCGTCAGCCAGCTCGCAAGATGGCTGGAAACCGACGTCGATCGGGCGGTGGCCGTCCTTGAGCGTTTGCGGCGCACCCTGGAAGCGTATGTCGGCGCGGCGCCGGCCGCCGACGTATCGAAAGCGGTCGATTCGCTGCCGCCGGCGTATGCTTTGGAAGAGGGCACATCGGCGGCCACATCGGCGAAAGACTGCCCGCAAAGCAAGGTGTCGCCCACCCGGCCGGCGCCCGAAGACAACGAGGAGCCGCAGAAGTGAAAAGCTGGGACCTATCGGGCGGCGCGGCCCGGCTGGAAGATTCGTTTGAAGCGTTGCGCCGCGCCTGGCTGAACGCTTCCGAGCACTGGGCCGACCAGACCGCCCGCGATTTCCGCACGAAGCATCTGGACCCGCTGGAACCTCGCGTGCGCCGGGCGTTGGACGCCATGCGCCGCATCGACGAGCTGTTCGGCCGTGCTCGCGGTGCACTTACCGACGCGGACCAAGGAGAAGGGAGTGTCGTATGAACCCGCCTTCCGGTTTCGATCACCTGGACGGGCAACTTGCCGGCCTTTGCCGCCTCGTCCAGGAGCGAGCGCCCGCCGAAGGGGCGATCGTTCTGCGTTTTGAAGAGGCCAAGGAGTCTGCCCGGAAGGCGCGCGCTGAGGCCATTCAGGCGATTACCGAACGGTACGAAAGCGACAAAGAGACGACCGAAACGGAGTACGCCGCCATTCGCCGGCAGGTGATCGGCCGGTTCGATGCCGATTCACGCCGCGCGGAGACGGAATATCAAGCCGAACGCTTCGAGGCCCTCGCCGGCGCCAAGGCCGAGGAAGACAGCGTCCGCGAAGCGTGCCGCGAGAAACACTTCGAGGCCTACACGGTTGCGGAAGCCGTCAAGAACCGCGCGACCATCGAAGCGCGCGAAGCGAACGCCCAGATCGCCGCCCAGTCGCGGCAGGCCGCCGCCGTACGCCGGCAGACCGAGATCGTGCTGCGGCAGTATCGCCAGTGGCGGGAGCAGCCGGAAACCGGTCCCGATTCCCGGCAGGATGGCGCCCCTGCGGAGCAGCCGCCGGCCGGTCAGCAGTCGCAAGACGCCGCCGCAGGCGCAACGGGCCGGCCGGCGGAAGCCGTGCCGCCGGACAAGGCTCCGAACCAACGACTGGCCGGGTTGCTCCGTGAGGCTCAGGATCAACTCCACCGGTTGACGGACATGACCGTGCCGCAACTCTTCCAGGGCGCCCGGCCGCTGGGGCTGCTGTTGATCGTCTGCCTCGTCGTGATTGTGCCCGTGGCATTGATTGCCGGCCTCGGCGGCTGGCATTGGATCGTTGTGGCGGGTGGAACGGTCGTCGTGGTCTACGGCGTGGCAATGGCGTGGTTGTACCGGGTCGCTCGCGGCCAATGTACCCTGGCATACTCCTCGTTGCGGGAAACGCTGGCCGGCCTTGCGGGCACACTGCCGGCGGCGCGCGCGGCCGTCCAGGCAAAGTACGAACACACCGTTGCCGCCGCCGCCGCAAAGCAGGACAGCCAGACCCAAACTGCCGACCGGGAATTGCGGCAGGCACTCGCCGAATATCAAACCCGCAAGGACCAGGCGATCAACGAGATGGACTCGCGCCATGCCGCCCGCATGTCGCAACTCGCCGCACAACGCGACGGCCAACTCGAAACGGCCGAGTCGCGGTATTCGCAACGCATGACGGAAATCCACAAGGCGTACCGCGATGATTCCGATCGTGTCGAACGGCAGTACGCCGCCGCCATGCTCGATGCCGACCAGCAGTATCAGCGCGAGTGGGCCGAATTGACCGATCGATGGTTCTCGGGGGTGCACCAGTTTGAAACCGCATTGGACGACTGCGAACGATGGTGCGACGCAAAGTTTCCCGACTGGACGTCGGCGGACTGGCAGCGGTGGATCGCGCCGCAGGCGATGCCGCCGGTGGTGCGTTTCGGGCGGCATGCCGTCAGCCTGGCACAGATCGACAATGGCCTGCCGCAAGATGAGCGGCTGCGCCTTCAGCGTACCGAGTTTCAGCTCTCGGCCGTGCTCCCGTTCCCCGAACGGTCCCTGCTGATGCTCGAAGCCGGCAAGGGCGATCGCACCGCCCCGTTCGCACTCATGCAGACCATCTTGCTGCGCATGCTCACGGCCCTGCCGCCCGGCAAGCTGCGGCTGACCATTATCGATCCGGTGGGGCTGGGCGAGAACTTCGCGGCGTTTATGCATTTGGCCGACTACGACGAGAAGCTGGTCGCCAGCCGCATTTGGACCGACCGCGCCCACGTGGAGCAGCGCCTGGCCGACCTGACGGCCCACATGGAGAACGTGCTCCAGGTGTACTTGCGGAACACCTTTGCCACCATCGAGGAGTACAACGCGTTCGCCGGCGAGATGGCCGAGCCGTACCAACTGCTGGTGGTGGCCGACTTCCCGGCCAGTTTTTCCGAGGCCGCCGCCGCCCGCCTGAAGAGCATCGTGGCCAGCGGGGCCCGTTGCGGAGTGTTCACGCTCTTGAGCACCGATCGGAGCCTGCCGCTTCCGCGCGGCTTCCAGTGGCCGGACCTGCTCCCGCACGCGACGCGCCTGAGCTATCGCGACGGCCGGTTCCTCCGCGAGCACCCCGACTACGGCGACCTGTCGCTGGAGTTCCCCCCTCCGCCGCCCTCGGAGCAATTCACGCAAATGGTCCGGCAAGTCGGCGAGCGGGTGGACGACGCCGCCCGCGTCGAAGTGCCCTTCGAGACGGTCGCCCCCGAGCCCGGCCAGCGATGGACGGCCGACAGCCGCGCAGGCATCGACATCCCCCTCGGCCGCGCCGGCGCAACACGGCTGCAACACCTGCGGCTGGGAAGGGGCACGTCGCAACACGTGCTCATTTCCGGCAAGAGCGGTTCGGGGAAGTCCACCCTGCTGCACGCGTTGATCACCAACATCGCCCTGCGCTACAGCCCGGAAGAGATCGAACTGTACCTGATCGACTTCAAGAAGGGGGTCGAGTTCAAGGCATACGCCGACGGAAGCCTGCCGCACGCCCGCGTTGTGGCGATCGAAAGCGAGCGGGAGTTCGGGCTGAGCGTGCTAGCGCGACTGGACGACGAGTTGCGCCGCCGCGGCGACCGGCTGCGCGAGTTGCGCGTGCAGGACATTCGTGGCTATCGCAACGCGCGGCCGGATGAGCGGATGCCGAGGATCCTGCTGATCGTCGACGAGTTCCAGGAGCTGTTCATCGAGGACGACCGGCTGGCCCAGGATGCCGCCCTGTTCCTGGACCGGCTCGTCCGCCAGGGCCGCGCGTTTGGGATTCACGTCTTGCTCGGCTCACAGACGCTCTCCGGCGCGTATTCCCTCGCCCGCAGCACCATCGGCCAAATGGCCGTGCGGATCGCCCTGCAATGCAGCGAAGCCGACTCGCACCTGATCCTCAGCGAGGAGAACACGGCAGCCCGGCTGCTCACCCGGCCGGGCGAAGCGATCTACAACGACGCCAACGGGCTGTTTGAAGGAAACCATCCGTTTCAGGTGGCGTGGCTGCCCGATCACCAGCGCGACAGCCTCCTCGGCGAGCTTGGCCGACTGGCCGAGGCCCGTCGGCAGTCGTTCGAGCTGCCGATCGTCTTCGAGGGCAACGTGCCGGCCGACCCGGCCGCCAATTCCCTCCTGACGGCCCTGCTCGACGCCGACCACTGGCCCGCCCCTTCGCCTGCTTCTCACGCCTGGCTGGGCGCGCCGGTCGCCATCAAGGGCCCGACGGCGGCGACGTTCGTCCGGCAAGGGGGCAGTAATCTGCTGGTTGTCGGGCAGGACGAGCCGGCGGCGCTTGGCGTGCTGGCGTCGGCCGTGGTCAGCCTCGGGGCGCAGCATCCGCCCGGGGCCCGGTTCTACGTGTTCGATGGCATGCGTCCCGACGCTCCTCATGCAGGCTTCTGGGAATGCCTGGCTCGCGCATTGCCGCATGAGGTGTCGGTCATTGCGCCGCACAAAGTCGAGGGGCCGATCAGCGAGGTATTCGCCGAATGCGCCCGCCGCGAGGCCGCAAACGACGAGGACGCCCCGCCCATCTATTTCGTGGTCTACCATCTCGCCCGGTTCCGCGACTTCCTCAAGGCCGACGACGATTTCGGTTTCAGCCGTCTCGACGCCGACAAGCCGCCCAGTCCCGCGCAGCAGCTTTCCGAGCTGCTCCGCCGCGGCCCGGCGGTCGGCATCCACGGGCTGCTCTGGTGTGACAGCTACAACGCCCTCAGCCGGGCGATCGACCGCCAGGCGTTGCGCGACGTGGAGATGCGCGTGCTGTTCCGCATGAATGCCTCCGATTCGAGCAACCTGATCGACAGTCCCGCGGCCTCGCGCCTCAGCGAGCATCGCGCGGTGCTCTACGATGAAGGTCAGGGCCGGATCGAGAAGTTCCGGCCCTACGGTCCCCCTTCGGCCCAATGGCTCGACTCGGTCCACCAGCATTTTCACGCCCGCCACGGCGCCACGATTCTCCCGCTGCCCGTGAAGAAGTCGGCCCAATAGACGCGAAGGCTCTTCCGTTTCTAGGTGCAGGCCGCGGCAGTGTAGTAGGCACACGCCGCTGTGCCGTCCCTGAAACAAAGACTGTCTGCACCTAGAAACGGAAGAGGCGATGCTTCGCATCGCCAACCGACAGGCGAGCGGGGGCCGTGAGGCCCCTGTTTCCGCCCCGACTTTCAGCCCAGTTGGCGCCCTCGCGCCGTGGCCGCCACCGGCCGGCTTGCCCGGACTGGAGCGGTGGTCGGTCGGCTGAGACGGCGCCCAGGCTCCCCATGTCCCCTGCACGCTGCCGCCGCCCGCGGCGGCAGCGTGCAGGGGAGATAGTTCGGGTAAACCGTGCCCGCTTTAGCTCACTGACCACGGCTCCTGCGGGCAAGCCCGCATGTGGCCCTTCGCCGCCTCCAAACGTGCAAGAAAGGCATGCCGCACACCGCACCGCAGGGAGCTTAATGCCTTCGGCAGGGACGGCACAGCGGCGTGTGCCTACTACATTGGCACGGGCTCCACCGCGAAACGAAAGAGGCCTCATTTCTGAATCGGTGGTGCCTCTTCGCCCGTCGCTTCTTCGCTGCCAAGCGGATACGGGCGGCCCATTTCCTGCCAGAAACGCCACGAAGCGTCGTGAAAATACGCCACCAGTTCGTCGGCTGAGGCGTTGCGCGTTTCGCGCGACACTCGACCCTGAAGTTGGTCCTTCATTTCGACGCAGCGAATGTCGGATGCCTGCGGAAAACGGTCCCAAATGGAGTCACTCATCGAAATCGACCTCCTTGGGGCTGATGATCGTCAACACCCGATAGCCCGCCCGAGGACGCGAAAAGGAACAGCCAGTTCACCTTACTTCCCGTCTTCCGGCCGGAGAACCTTTCCTTCGCGGACCAGCGGCACAATCTCAACGAAAGAGCCGTCCGTCAGTCTAACGGTCGATCGACGCTGGCCCGATTGGGCAATTTTGCGCACTAACTCACGCCCAGAAGGACCTGTGGCCAAATCGCGAACAGCACGAGTAGGATGCCCAGCAACGCTCATCACAGCCCCCTATTGCCGAATGGCCGCCAAAACGCCCATCGGCTTCTGGCAGAAACAACTTAAGCCGCTTCCTAAATCATTGATCGACCGATCGCGCCAGTCAAGCGGCACCCCCTCGATGACCAGTCTGATGCCCCCGAGCCGAGGGCGTCAACCCCAATCTTCGAGCCACCCAAAATCACCCCCCGCCGGAGCCATCGCCCGGGGCCGTGCCGCCGCCTCTTCCCGGTGGCGTGTTGACAGCGCCCGGAGTCCGGGCGAAAATACCGGAAATGCGGAGATGCCCAAGCACCTCGTGGCGAATCGTGGCCCATCCTACAGGATGGAGGCAACGCATTTCCGCGGGCAAGCAGTGACGTCGATTGCGGGAGAGCACCGATGACAACCAAGCGCCGTTATGGCAAGGAAGAACTCGCCCGTCGCGGCCAGGCCCTTTACGAGAACGACGTGCTCCCGAAGCTCACGGCCAATGACGACGGCAAGTTTGCGGCCCTCGACGTCGAGAGCGGGGCCTACGAGATCGATCGCGATAAGCTGGCGGCATGCGACCGGCTGCGCGCCCGGCTTCCCGATGCGCAAATTTGGATGGTACGGGTCGGCTCGCGCTACGTCAGCCGCTTCGGCGGGCGGTAACGGAGCACGCGATGATCTCTGGTGTGGTGAAGTCGAATGAGGCCCGTATCCGCTTGAATGTCAAGGGACCTCAGCGACAGGAGCAGGACGTCGATGCGGTGATCGATACAGGTTATACAGGGTCCTTGACCTTGCCTCCTTCGCTGGTTAGGGAACTGGAACTGAATTGGCAGAGCGTCGACCGTGGCATGCTGGCGGACGGCAGCGAGTGCCTCGTCGACGTGTACGAAGCCAAGATCGTGTGGGACGGTGAACTGCGCCGGGTCCTTGTCGATGAGGCCAACGCGGAGCCGCTCGTGGGCATGGCACTCTTGAGCGGTTACGAGTTGAACATGGAAGTGCGCTCCGACGGCAAGGTTACGATCAAACGACTTTCCCCTCGTTAGCAGTGTAGGTCAGGCACCCCGTGCTTGACAGCCGGCTGATCTTCGCGAGCGGTGGCATTGCGTCAGCCGGCCACATGCGGTTGATTTTCAACCATGTCAGGTACGGGGTACCTGACTACGGACTGAACTACAAGAGGGATTCCATCGGGGCTTGTGTGCCTCTTGGACAGCCTGAAAGGGGCGCATAACGGCTTGGCTGGGCTCGTTCCTTTGCGACTTGGCGGCTTGGCGTCTTTGCGTGCAAGTGGAGTGGCCCCCAATCACACGCCAAGCCGCCAAGCCGCGAAGCCGCAAAGAGGAAGAAAGAGGGGGATCGGCGGCGTGCAGATTGCCGTTCGTCCATTCGGGGAGAATGCCGGGGTAGATCAGCGCCCGTGCGACGGTATCGCGTATTCATAGTCGAACTCCTCGTGCGGCGCTCTTGCCGCAGGGGGCTTGGCGCCACTCGGCACCCGGGCGAAAATACCCCGCATGCGGAGTTGATGGTCCCTAACCATAGCCCCTCGGCGCGGTACGCCGCAATGGCACACGGTCGGGCATGGTGGTGTGTTGGGCAGAGGAGAAGG
Organism: Thermoguttaceae bacterium; assembly: GCA_034005525.1. Classification (GTDB taxonomy): domain Bacteria; phylum Planctomycetota; class Planctomycetia; order Pirellulales; family Thermoguttaceae; genus PWXP01. The sequence goes on from JAVEUP010000109.1 coordinate 23,853, forward strand.
CGAACCATATTGCCGGTCGCCAAACCTGTAGAGGATACTGGGGCATGCTTCAAATCATATCCGGCAAATTCTTCACATCCACGGACAGGCATGTTCACGAGGCGAAGGGAATTACGTATGCCAATTACGGTTGGATTGGTCCAATCGAGACCACTGTTGCGACGCTCGAGCCCGTCGGTGGCCTAACAATTGGGGTATCGCCCTTTGTGATCTGTTATACGAATCAGATCGAGAAAGACGACCAGGCACGCAAGACATCATTAATTCGCACGGGTGATGCGGAGATTGTTCGACAGTTTGAGTGTCTTGCCACTTTTGGTCTGAAGAGTTTTTTCGGAGGCGACCGCTGGGAGATTGCATTCGCCTGTCGAGCAGCGGCAAGGGACTCCTCCGACCAGTCGGTTCCTCAACGTTTTGTGCCGAGGTTCTTTGCCACGCACAATATGGGAAACGTCGAAGAGGTGGAAGCGTTCCGAACGCTAGTGGACAAAGTGGTCGGGTTGCCTCGAAAGGAATACCTCGCTGTCATCACAACTTTGGAGACGTTCTGTCATGCTCTACGAGTCCTCAGTCACAACGTGAACATGGCGTATACCCTCCGCGTCTACTGCCTGGAATCCTTGTCGCAACAGTTCGATCAGTATAAACCTGTCTGGGAGGACTACCAGGACTCGATCCGCCATGAACTGGACGAGGTTCTCGCAAATGTTGAAGCTGAAGCAGCTACGCAGGTCCGTTCAGCGCTTCTTCGGGCGAGTTCTCTCCGATTGCAACGGCGCTTCACGGACTTTGTGCAGGCACACATCACAGACGCGTTTTTCGTTGAACAAGCCGCAGGACGTGAGCAGGCATTGCGTCCGTCTGAACTTGGCAGGGCCCTCAAGAACACATACACGATTCGGTCCCGATACGTCCATATGCTGGAGCCAATCCCTCATTACCTTCGGTTGCTCCAACTTCCGGCCGCCGATGTATTCCGATGGGATAGTGAACCCTACCTGACGTTCGGCGGACTTCTTCGCGTAGTCCATCACGTTATCGGGCAGTTCATCGAAAAAGGTGAATACTTGGAGCGAGAAGACTACAACTGGCGCCAGCACTTGCCCGGCATCATCACGCTGAAACTGGCGCCTCAAGCCTGGATATGGCATACGCAGGGGTTTCAGGCCGACCATGCTGTCGCACGACTGTCGGGATTCCTCGGGATGTATCAGGAGTTCTTGACGGATTCCAAGCCCGTTGTTGACCTATCCGACCTGATGCGAGAGTATGAACGTGTGCTGCCCTGTGCTGAGAAGAAAGACAAGATCCCAATGCTTGCGTTATACCGACTCTTCAATGCATTGGCACCTCCGGATAAGCGCAGCCCCTCATACGAGGCAATCATAAGACGAGAACAGCGTCTCTATGCTGAGTGCGCAGTGGAGATGCTGGTCGTCCGAATGTTACTCGAAGAAACCATCCCATGGAGCTTGGAAGAATGCACGAAGGCAGTGGAGACATTCCATCGACAACGCTTCGGAAGACGAGTAGTGACTCTACCGGTCCTGATCGAACTTGCCTTGATAACGTGGCTTGCGAACGGCCATCTCCGTGCCGGGGATCGCTCCGAATACGACAGGTGGGCTCGCATGGGCTATCTTGAGGTAACGGGAATCGAGGTTGTTCAGAGGCACATTCAAACACAAGTGGCGAAGGGTGCCGCGTTCGATCCAGTATGGATTGGGACGCGCTGCCGAGTTACGGGAGAAACAAAGTGAGGGCTGTCACTTATCCTTCGGGCTGCCCACTATCGCAGCCATCAAGCCGTCCAACTCCCGCAGGATGCGGTCAGCGGTGGAGCCTGCCTCTCCAAGCAGCGGCGCCGGCTCGTGAATGCCTTGGAACGTCGATAGCATGTACTCGGCATCATCGCGAGTCAGGCCGTAGAGGAGGAAGTAGGCGGCGTCGAGTTGGGCCATGAGGTGGGCGCGGTCGGCCGGGTCCCAGCGGTGGAGGCGGCCGGCGTATTCACGCTGGAAACTGCCGGAGGTGAAAGCGCAGGCGTCGGCCAGCGGGAGCATGTCCTCGGAGGTGCAGGTGAGCTGCAAGACGCGCTCGCTGATCCATGCCTCCAGCGTTAGCTCGGGAGCCCACGGGCAAGGGCGGTCGTAGGTGTCCGGCGGTAGGACGGGGCCCTGCTCGACGATGAAGAAGTTCAGGTGGACGTTGCCGACCTTCTGCCGCATGACGAAGTCGTAGGCGTGGCTGTTGAGGTTGGCCAACAGACAAGCCTCGCGCCGGGGCGGCACATCGGTGAAGACGATGGGCGCGGAATTCAACATGCCGGCCGGCGGCGTCATGGCCGCGATCATCGTTCGCTGGTTCGTTGGACTGGTCACGTCCTTGAAGCAAAGGAAGTGCGACGGCGCCACTTCCGTAGCTGCTTCCACGTCGTCCGACGCAACCCAAAACCGCGGCGCGGGCAGGTGTTCCGGGTTGGCGTGCTCCACTGCCGTGGTTTTCCGCGTTTGCCCCTGCCGCATCCAGTTCGCTTCGGCGGTTATCACGTCGGCCGCGCGGTGGTCATACATTTGCACCATTTTGGCTTCGTACACCGGCAGGTACACGCGTTTCGACTTCCCCCGGCCCGTCACGAAGCGGTTCCCTTCGCGCCGGTAGCCCTTCGCGCCCAAGTCTGCCGCATCGTGGAACCGCTCGGCGTCGTTGGTCTGGTCGAACATCCGCTTAAAGCGGACGCCCCACGGGTTGCCGGTCGGGCCGGTGCGGTTGTGGTCGATGAGCACGGGCACGCGGCGGTAGACGGCCTTGGTGATCTCGGCGTCGCGGCGGGTGCGGAAGATGGGGCAGGTGCGCGTATTGGGGTTCAGCAGCTTGATGTCTTCGCCCGAAAGCGGGATGAGGCGTCCCGGTTCGTCCAGTTGCTCGATCCGGTGAATGAAGAACGCGAACTCGGCCGCCGCGCATCGCACCGCGTCGCCACCGAAGTTGAGAATGCAGAACTTGAACCGGCCGTCGACGTCGGGGAAGAACTTCTTGGTGCGGTTCTCGAAATCGTACAGCCGGATCAGCCGGTCGGCCTCGGCCAGCGAGGCGAAGAAGTCCTTGGTGGTCTTGTCCGACGCGATGCCCGAGGGCACCAGCAGCCCCACGCGCCCGCGCGGGGCGACGAGCTTCGACGCCAGTTCGGCGAACACGGCGTAGGTGTTGATGTCGCCGCAGCCGGTCAGCGGATAGGCGCCCGCGGTGCGGCAGTAGTCCAACAGCGTGCCGGCGTCCTGCTGGGCCTGCCGGTAGCGCTCGTACAGCGCGGGGTTGGCCGTTTCGAGCTTCGCCACCATGGTTCGGCGCCGTGCGGCGTTCGGCGCGGTGGCGATTTCCGGTGCGGGCAGCGAGAAGAACTCGCGCTCCTGCAGCTTGATCCGTTCCCAGGGCGGGTTGCCGATCACGCAGTCGAAGCCCGGCTCGTCGCGGTCGAACACGTCGGGGAAGCGCGCCCGCCAGTCGAACCCGGCCGGGTGGACCGCCGGATCGTGGACCAGCGAATTGCCGTGAACGATGTTCGCGCTGAGGGTGGCCAGCGTTTGGCCCGGCGCGGCCGAGCGGATCCACAGGGCAAGCTGCGTGATTTCGACCGCCTCGGCCGAAAGGTCCACACCGTACAGGTTTTCGCAGAGGATAAACTGCGGTATCTGCCGCTCGAGGTCCTCGGCGTCCGGGTCGCCCAGCCGGGCCAGGTGCCCGATGGCCTCCGCGTAACGGTGCTCCAGCACGTTGTACGCCTGGAACAGGAACGCCCCGGAGCCGCAGGCCGGGTCGACGATCTTCAACCGCCGCAGCTCGGCCACTGCCGCGAGCCAGAAGTCGCGGGTATCGGGCAGTTCGTCGCGGCGGGCCGCCGCGCGCGACGCGCCCTGCGCCGCGGCCGCTTCAGACCAGCGCTCGGCAATCAACTCGCCCACGGTGTACTCGACGATCCGGCTGGTCAGTTCGGGCGGGGTGTAGTAGATGCCCAGCCGCTTCCGCTTGGCCGACTGCGGCATGGCGGCGAAC
>JAVEUP010000307.1:0-6439 GCA_034005525.1 Thermoguttaceae bacterium
CACCATCGGCTCGCACTCTTACCCGTTTGCCCAACCGGCCTACGCACCGCTACGCCTCGACAGGCCGCCATCAACATCACGGGGTTATTGAGAACTTACTTGAAAGGTGCGTCCCGGGCGGCCAACCCGCTCAAAAGCCTCTTCCTCGTCGCGGTACAGGCCCACGCCAATGCCGGCCAGGATGGCGGCGCCCAGCGGCGAAGCTTCATCGACGGCGGCCACTTCGATGGGCCGGCCAAGCACGTCGGCCTTGTTCTGCATCCACAGTTCGTTGCGGACCGCGCCGCCGACCGCCAGGAACCGGTCGAACCGGGTGGCCAGTCCGGCTTCCATATTGGTCACAATGTCGCAGAACTGGAAATCGAGCCCTTCAATCATTGCGCGGAGCACGTCGCCGGCGGTCGTGCGGTTGGTTAGCCCCACCAACGCGCCCATGGCATGCTCGTCGACCATGGGGCAGCCGGCGCCGGACATGTGCGGCAGGAAGGTGGCAAACCCGGCGCCCGGCGGCGACGCGGCCGCAGAGGCCACCAGCGGGGCCCAGACGTCGGTGCCCTCCTGCTCGGCTTTCGCTTGCGCCTCTTGCCCGAATTGCTCCCGATACCACTCGAGCATTCCGCCGGCCGGGTTCCCGCCCCACACGGCATACACTCCGCGGGCGACATGGGACTGCACAGTCATGCCCATCTGCCGCAACCGGTCATCGAGCACCGGTTCGGCCACGGTGGCGATAACGCTTTCCCAGGTGCCGGTGACATCGAGGATCACTCCCGGCCGGCACGCGCCGACGGGCAGCGCGCCGCAAAGGTGGTCGTGCCCGCCAAGGATCACGGGGGTTCCCGCAGGCAGGCCGGTTTCGGCCGCCGCGGAAGCGTGCACTTCGCCCAAGGGCGTGCCGCTTGGAAATACGTCGGGCAGAAGCCGGCGAGGAATGCGCGCGGCCTCGATCAACTCGTCCGACCATGCTCGCCGGCGCTGGTCGAACAGCATGGTGCAGGAGGCCATGCTGTAGTCGGTGGCCATCCGGCCGCACAGCATCAGGTTCAGGAAATCCTCGATCAGCAACCATTTCTCGGCGCGGTCGAGCAGGGCCGGCTCGTTGTCGGCGATCCAGCGAATGCGCAATGCCGAGTTGATGGGCCAGACTGGGTTGCCGCCGATGGCGAAGGTGCGCTGAGCCCCCACGTGCTCCTTCCACCAGTCGAGTTGCGGAAGGGTGCGGCTGTCGTGCCACGAGATCATCGGGTACAGCCAGCGGCCGTCCGCATCGACCGGCAGCCCGTCCATGCCCATGCCCGTCACGGCCAGGCCGCGAATTCGGCGGGGATCGTCCAACTGGCTTACGGCATCGCGGATGGCCGCGGCAGTGTCGTGCCAGATGTGCTCCGGCTGCCAGACGGCCCACTCGGGCTTCTGCGGGTTCGGATGGTCGAGCCTGGTGGGCCGGCTGCCGGAGGCCACGCGGTTCCCGCCTAAGTCGTAGACAATCGCCTTCAGGCTGGTCGAGCCGAGATCGATGCCGAGCAAGTAGTCCATAGGCAATCTGGCAACCGTTCGCGGGGACTGTCCCCTTTGCGTGCACGAGTTCGCAATATAGATGGACTTTCGTGCCGAGGCAAGCCCCCGAAGACCACACACACCCGCCGTTTGACAGCGCGGCAGCCAGAGGATAGGCTACGGTACTCGATAAACAGGCCCTCTTGGAGGCGGCGATGGCTGAGATGACTTCGTACGAACGGGTCATGGCGGCGCTTCGCAATGAAGAGCCAGACCGGGTGCCCCATTTCGAGTGGATCCTCGACGGGCACGTCCGCGAGGCAATCCTGCCCGGCTGCTCCATGGAGGAGTTCAGCCTGCGCATGGAGCTTGACGCCATCCTGACCCAGCCCGACGTCCGCCGGGAGGAAATCGCTCCGGGCCGCTACCGGACCGAGTACGGGATTGTACTCGAACGCACCGAAGAGGAACACCTGTTTGCCGTGGACGGGCCGATCAAGACCATTGACGACTTGAACCGGTACGAGCCGCCCGATCCGCATGCCTCCTGGCGATACGAGAGCCTCAAGAGACTGGTTGCCCGATACAAGGGGAAGCTGGCCATCGGCGTCCACCTCAACGACGTGTTCTCCCTTCCTCGCAACTTGATGGGCTTCCAGAATCTGCTGATGGCCCTGGCCGCCGACCCGGACCTGGTGCGCGGACTGGTCGACCTGTCGGTCGAGCTGAACGCCGAGTATGCGCGGGAGTGCGCCCGGCTGGGGGCCGATTTCGTCTTCACCGGCGACGACTACGCCTCGCGCGAAGCCCCGCTGATGTCGCCGAAGACGTTCCGCGAGCTGCTCGCGCCGGGTCTGAAGCAGGTGTTCGCGGCATTCAAGGAGGCCGGCCTGCTGACGGTGAAGCACAGCGACGGCAATATCCTGCCGCTTCTGGACATGATCGTCGAGGCACGGCCCGACTGCCTCGACCCGATCGAGCCGGTCGGCGGGATTACCCTGGCGGGAATGAAGCGGGAATACGGCAACCGGTTTGCCCTGAAAGGAAACGTGGATTGCGCCCACACCCTCACCTTCGGCACCATGCAGGAGGTGGTGGAAGAGACGAAGCAGGCCATTGCCGCAGGCGCGCCCGGCGGGGGTTACATCTGCTCGTCGAGCAACAGCATCCACTCGAAGGTCAAGCCGGAAAACTACCTGGCCATGTGGAATACCATTCGCACCTACGGGCGATACCCGATCCAACTGGACCCCATGGAAACCAGCGGCGCCGGCCCGGCGTTCGGGTAAGCGGCAAGCTCGCGCCGTGGGCGGTCCATTGTTGCGGCAAGTACTATTAACCGAACGGCGAGCGGGGGCCGTGAGGCCCCTGTTTCTGCCCCGATTTCCACGCCGGTCGTCGCCCATGCGCCCGGCAAAGAGAAATGCGCCAGCGGTGCGGTCTGTCACGGAGATGCTGAACTGCGCAGTGTCTTGCAGAAACAGGGGCCTCACGGCCCCCGCTCGCCGGGTCTTATGTAACTGTCAGGATTATTCAGTGGTGCAGAATTTCGGGGCCCCTAACAGGAGCACGCTATGGACTATCTGGTCGGCATCGATCTCGGCTCGACGAATCTGAAGGCGATTGTCTATGAACCCTCGGGGCTGGCGGTGGCCCAGGGTACGCGCCCCACCCAGCGAATGAACCCGTACCCCGACCATCCCGACTGGGCCGTCTGGCAGCCGGAGCAGATCTGGCAAGGCGTGTGCGAATCGCTGCGCGAGGCCGTCGCAAAGCTGGACCAGCCGGGCCGCATCCGCGGCGTTGCGGTGACCGGTATGGGCATGGACGGCGTGCCCATGACGGCCGAAGGCGACTGCCTGTACCCGTTCATCTCGTGGCACTGCCCGCGGACGGTGCCGCAACAGCAGTGGTGGCTGGACAACATCGGCGCCGACCGGCAGTTCGCCGTTTCCGGCACGCAGATTTGGGCGTTCAATACGGCCCTGCGGCTGCTTTGGATGCGGGAGCACGAGCCGGCCATTCTGGAAAAGGCGCACAAGTGGGTGCTCATCGAGGACTTCGTCAACTACATGCTATGCGGCCGGTTCGCGACCGATTACAGCATGGCGTCCACCACGCTCCTGTTCGACCAGCGGCGCCGCACCTGGTCGGACGAGCTGCTGGAGGCGTCGGGAATCGACGGCAGGCTGCTTTGCGATCCGCTGCCTTCGGGCACCGTGCTGGGCGAGGTCCATGCCAAGGCGGCCGAGGCCACCGGGCTGCCGGCGGGAACGCCCGTCGTGCTGGGCGGCCACGACTACGCCTGCGGCATGCTGCCGTGCGGCGCGTTCGAGCCGGGCGTGGTGCTCGACGTGACGGGCACGTGGGAAATGGTGGTGGTCGCGCTCGACGAGCCGGTCCTCACGCCGGCGGTGCGGCGCATGGGGCCGTTCATCGATTCGCACGTCGCCCGCGGCAAGTGGTGCAGCATGGGCGCCGCCGTTGCGGCCGACATGCTCGAATGGTTTCGCCGCGAGTTCGCGTTCGAGGAGAAGCTGCGGGCGGAGTCGGAAGGGGGCGCCGACTGGGATTACCTCATGCAAGCTGCTCAGGCCAGCCCGCCGGGCGCCCGCGGCGCCATGTTTCTGCCCCACTTCGCCGGCAGTAGTTGCCCGGTGGTCGACAGCCAGTCGCTGGGGGCGTTCGCCGGGTTGCGGAACGTCGTTTCCAAGGGCAACATGCTCCGGGCCATGATCGAAGGGTTGGACTACCAGTTCCTCCAGATCGTCCGCGCGTACGAGACGGCGCTCGACATCCGGCCCGAACGCTTCGTTGCCGTCGGCGGGGCGATCAACAACTCCTTCTGGATGCAGAACAAGGCCGACGTGGTGGGCAAGCCGATCGAGGTGCCCGAACTGGACGAAGCGGTCCCCTTGGGCGCCGCCATCCTGGCCGGCATCGGCGCAGGCATCTACCGCGACGAGGCCGACGCCTTCCGCCGCGTCTACCGCCCGGGGCGCACCTACGAGCCCGACATGCGGCTAACCGGGCAGTATGCGGCCTGGTACGAAACGTGGGAACGCCTGTACCCGGCACTGCGCGAGATTAACACCGCGCTGAGCAGGCAGCAGAAGACCACCACATAGCGAGGGTTGTGCCGGCCGGTGCGCCGCCGTTCTGCAGACCCGCGGGTCCAACACATGATCGGGCTGGCGGACGACCAGCGTTAGATGCCGGTTCGCTTATCTGCAACTTCCGTGACATACCGAAGAAACGGCCCAAAATATGCGCCATATACAGTATCGAGTAGGTCGTGCGGCCTCGTAACATCGTCGGACCTTGCCGTAGCGTCGACAAGCCTCCACCCGTCTGCTGCTTTCTGAAAACGGAAGTCCCACCAATCTCCAGACCGGCCCGACATATGGAGCTTGCAGGATGCCTTCCAGCGAGTTGAAGGCGAGTCAATCTCGACCTTGTGTGAAACAGCGGCGAGCAACTCCTCGACTGTTTCCTCGACGGGCTCATCCGGCGGCATCGAAAACTTGCGACTCTTGACGGTCTCCCAGTAGGCGCAAACGAATTCGGCGGCGAATGCTTCAAACGTCGAAGCGTCCACGGTCTTCATCCCTCTTGTACTTCTACAGAAAGCCTTCTCGATCCGCGAATAGGCTGAACAAGCATTAGTTTGCAGCTTGCATGTCGCGTTGTCAAGCCGTTGGGGCAAGAATCTCGCCAGCAGGCAGCAAACGCAGCTTGAGGGGCGATGGATAACCACGCAGATTGCACCGCTTTCTCTGTTTCCTCCGTTCCCTCCTGTTCATTTCTTCGTCGGATCGCCGCAATCGCCACTCACATCAAAGACGAACTGGAGGCCGCAGAGGAAACAGAGGAAGAATACGCTTGCCGTTCCACAAACTGCCTCCTTCGTCAAGCACTTCCTTGGCGAGCCGCGCGGCCAGCGCGACGACGCTAGATTTTCAATATAGCTTGCGGCCGATTCGCCGACCCGGTCTACGGCATGGTTCTGCTTTGGGGTTAGGTTCGGCCGTTGTCCGGCACTGAACCGTCGCATTTCAGGAATGGTCGCCGGCATTCGCGAATTCAGCCCAGCAACATGGACGGCTTTCCTCCTATTCGAGGAAGAACTCGCTAAGCGGACGATAGCCCTGATCCGCCATCAAAGCATCCCAGTTGGAGGGCAGCTTGATTTCGATTGTGGCGTGGTTCCCACCAGGCATGGTCTGCACTTTGTTCCGATCTGCGTCCCCGGTCACCAGAATCGCCGTCACGCCTGCCTGCATCACGGGGACGGTGTAGGTCTTTTCCATTCCCGGCACCGTGGGGAACCAGGGTGGCGGATCGGTGAGCGCGCCGTCTTCGTTGCGGATGACTCTTCTCATGTGCATCTCGACGGTGTATCTGGCGGGGTCGAAGGCACTACCTGGGTTGGCCCAGTAGGTGGAGTAGGCGCGTTCATGAGCGGGCCTGCGTGCCGTGGCGACAAGCGCCTGCTCCAGATCCTGCTTTGATTTGTAATCGTGCGCCAGGTCGCGTGCAACGTACTCCGTGACCAGAATGGTTCTAGGCGTCAGCTTCGGGCCGCTGCCCGTGGCAAACTGGCCTTTCTCCACCACATCCCACGCCATCACCTGCATGATCTTCTCGGGGGTATGCGATGCAGGCGTGAGATTATTGCCCCACATCAGCGCGGAAGCCGCGGTCAACGTGCTCCGGTTCAGGTCGTATCCCTGTTGCACGTGATAGGGTTTCCAGCCAATCCGGAGACACGCCTCTTCGTCTTCCGCCATCGCCCACGGCATGAGGTAGCCAAAGCTCCCCATCCGGTTCTGTTTGATATAATGTAGCCGTTCACGGTCCGAGGGTGCGACAGGCACCCCAATAGAACGGCAAGCACTTGGCTTGTAACATACGGGAACCGTGCTTGTCAAGTTCCCGGCAT
>JAVEUP010000110.1:0-27807 GCA_034005525.1 Thermoguttaceae bacterium
GGGATTCCAGGGCGGGGGCTGCCCAGGCGGCGGGATCAACGTCTCACTCAACCCAACACTCCTACAAGCTTCGTGCCTCAGAGAATCTGGGACTTAGCATCTTGTCGGCTGCGTTCCTGGCAACCGCTTTGTATACAGGCGTTGCATGGTCGCAGACGCAAGAGAAGCCCAAGGTGTTTGTCCCGATCACCGATACACCCGGCCTGCCTCGCGTGCTGCTCATTGGCGACTCGATCTCGGTCGGCTACACACTTCCGGTTCGGGAAGCTTTGGCGGGCAAGGTCAATGTACACCGCGCGCCGACGAACTGCGGCCCGACCATCCGCGGGCTCGAACAGCTCGACCAGTGGCTTGGCGACGGCAAGTGGGACCTGATCCACTTCAACTGGGGGCTGCACGATCTGCGGCGCGACACCGGCGACCACCAGGTACCCATCGACAAGTATGAAGAGAACCTCGACCAGCTTGTCAAGCGGCTGAAGGCAACGGGCGCGAAACTGGTGTGGTGCAGTACCACGCCGGTGCCGGAAGGCGCTTCTCGGCGCGTTCCGGAGGATGTGCCGGCTTACAATGCGGTCGCCAAGAAGATCATGGAAGCCCACGGCGTGCCGATCAACGACCTGTACGCATTCGCCCTTCCGCGACTGGGCGACATCCAGCGCCCTCGGGACGTTCATTACACCCCCGAAGGCTCCAAGGTGCTCGGAGCCGAAGTGGCCAGGGTCATCCTGGAGATGTTGAAGAAGTAGCATTCTGTCGCTCCGTGTCTTCCCCAACAATGCTTGCAGATGATGACAGAGATTCGGACGAAGTTACACAAGGCAATTGAGCACTTTCGCTTTCGGATAATCCTTTTCAGTATCGCGACAGGCATCTTTAGCGGGATTGCAGCCATTGCTCTGCTGCTGGGGCTGGAATGGATGTCGGGCTTGTGTCAAGGCACACTTATGGGAGTCGCCCGTCCGCATGCCGACGGTGAGCATGTTCGTGCGATTACGGAGATCTCAGAGACAGTCCGTCCCTGGCTAATCTTTCTTCTGCCCGGACTGGGCGGGTTGCTCAGTGGTGTTCTCGTCTACCGCTTTGCACCAGAGGCGGAAGGGCATGGAATGGATGCCATGATCCGCGCCTTTCACCGTGAAGAAGGCAGGAGCAGAGTGCGCGTTCCCTTTGTCAAGGCAATAGCTTCTGTCCTGACGATCGGCAGCGGCGGTTCCGGCGGCAGAGAAGGTCCGATTGCACAAATCGGAGCCGGACTTGGCTCCTGGATTGCGACCAAGCTGGGCATGTCGACACACGAGCGGCGCATCTTCATGTTGGCCGGCGCGGCCGGCGGTATTGGCGCGATCTTCCGCGCGCCGCTAGGGGGCGCGATCAGTTCCGTTGAGATCCTCTACCGCGAAGATTTCGAGTCTTCGGCGGTCCTGCCATGCATCGTCAGCAGCGTCACCGCCTACACCCTGTTCCGCTGGTTCATCGCCATGCCGTTTATCGGCATATCCGAAGCCACCATGTACCGATTCCCGGAACTGTCCCTGACACTGCACAACGATCTGGTCTATTATGTTGTTCTGGCGGTCTTCTGTGCAATCATCGGCCGATTCTATGTTGTCGTATTCCATGGCGTAAGGAAGATGCTCTTCCCCAAGCTTCCTCTTCCCCGCATTCTCAGACCGTGTCTCGGCGGCCTCATGGTCGGGTTGATCGGAGTGTTTGCACACGCCACGCTCGGCGCCGGACACGGTTATCTCCAGGAGGCAATTGACATTGCTGCAAACGATGATACGACCTTCAGGCTCATGGGCGGTTTCTTGATGCTGGCCATGCTGAAGATCATCACGACCAGCCTGACCATCGGTAGCGGGGGGTCCGGAGGCGTGTTTGGGCCTTCCCTTCTCATCGGCGGCTTGCTTGGAGCAGGTGTCGGCTGCTTCTTTCAGCTCTACCCAATCTTCAATCTGGCGGCGCCGCCGGTTGCTGCCTTTGTCGTGATCGGCATGGCCGGCGTCTTCGCCGGAGTCGCCAATGCCCCCATCGGTTCAGTCATTATCGTAAGTGAAATGACCGGCTCTTACAGCTTGCTGGCGCCGCTATTGATGGTTTGCGTATTGAACCTGATTATCAACCAGCGGTTTTCCCTCTACGAAATGCAGATGGAAAATAGATTCGAATCGCCCGCTCACAAGTGCCGCCTGATTGTGGACGTCATGGCCAAACTCAGAGTGGCTGATCATCTCGACGCCCAGCCGCTGGATGCCGTTTCGGCAACATGGACCAACGACTATTTTCGAGTATGGGTCGCGTCAGAGCGGGCCGTATTTCCGCTGATTGTCCTCGATGACACCGGTCAGCCGGCAGGGATGTTGACACTGGAAAACGCCAGCTCACTCTTAATGGAGGAGAGGAAACAGACCATTCAGCCATTCACCACCCGGCTGGCCGTCTGCAAGACCGACGACACGCTCGCCTCCGTCATGGACAAGATGACAGCATCCCAGTGCCTGCGGTTGCCGGTGATCGAACCAACCAGCAAGAGGTTTGTCGGGCACATCGGATTGAACCACCTCCTGGCCGCCTACCAACGGCAAGTGGAAATCCACGCCGCCGAAGATTGACCAACGGCATTCGTGACGAACATGGTAACCGGAAGTGGCTCACGATCTTACCGCACCAGTTCCGCGTGACGGTTGGGGCGGTAGGTGCAGTCGGGATCGGTGGCCAGTGGGTCGCCGGTCAGGGCGTAGGCGCGGGCGCGGCTGCCACCGCATACGTAGCGGTACTCGCAATAGCCGCAACGGCCTTTGAAACCGTCAGGGTCGCGCAGGGCCTGGAAGGTGGGATGGTTCCGGTAAACGTCGACAACCGAGTCCTGCGGGAACCGGCCGCATCCCAGCGGCAGGAAGCCGGCGGGAAAGATTTCCCCAGTGTGGCTGACGAACATGACGCCCTTGCCGTCGCCCACGCCCAGCGGGGCGCGATGGCCGCGGCGGCGGGCGTGGTGGGCGTGCCCTTCGCCGGCCGGACCCGCCAACGGGTCGCCCCCTTGCTGCAAGACGAATCGGCGGTAGTGCGGCGCCTCGGTCGTCTTCACAGCGTAGGGCTGGCGACGTGCATGATGCCACAGCCGGGCGAATACCTCTTCGTATTCCTCCGGCCGGATGCGCTCCTCCTCCACGCCGCGGCCGACGGGCACCAGGAAGAAGACGGCCCACATGGCGATGCCGCGGCCGGCCAGTAGTCCCGCAATGGCGTCCATCTGTGCCACGTTGCGCCGCGTGACGGTGGTGTTCACCTGCACGGCCATGTTGAGCTTGCGGGCGTTGTCGAGCATTTCGAGCGTGCGGCTGAAACTGCCCTCAAACTCGCGGAATGCGTCGTGCGTTGCGGCGTCGGCGCCGTCGAGGCTGATGCCCAACCGCGGCACGCCCGCCTCGCGGGCTTTGGCAAACGCCTCGTAGGTAGCCAGCGGGGTAGCCGACGGGGTGAGCGCGGGTTGGATTCCCCGCCCAACCGCGTACCGAAGCAGGTCGAACAGGTCGGCGCGCTTTAGCGGATCGCCCCCGGTGAACACCACCATGGGCCGGCGCGGAAACGAGGCGACCTGATCGATGAGCGCCTTTGCCTGCTCGTGCGAGAGTTCGTCCGGATGGGCGTCTTCCTGGGCCGAGGCGCGGCAGTGCTTGCACACGAGATCGCAGGCCAGCGTGACCTCGTAATAGAACATCAGCGGGTTCTGGTGGAAATCGTCGGCGGTGTAGTCGGCGTGAGACATGAGTCCGTGTGGCCAATGCGGGAAGGTTTGCAACTAAGCAATTCCAAACCGGGCCGCAAAGGAGGCAACCGTCACGATCTGGGTACTGCCAGTTGTTTTCAAGGAAAGCAGTGCGCAGTCGCCGGTAATAAGGTAGTTTGCTTCTGCGGCTAGCGCGGCGGCTAGAAATGGGATATCCTTTGGATCGCGAGGAAAATCGACGGAAGCCCGCACATCGCTAAAACCAATCGTGCGCACGCGCAACAGAGCATCCCAATGCGACAATACTTCTGGGCGAAGAACGAATTTCGGATGCCGAAGCACATGGGTGTATTCCTCCATAATGCTGGGCGTTACCAACCACCGCCAGTCGTCGCGACTTGCCACGTACAGTACAACACGCTCAGGAAGCCGATCGCGCAGCGCTGCCGACAACAGCACGTTGGTGTCGATCAGTATTCTCATGACCGGAACGCGTCGATCTCGTTTTGGATATCATCCTCGGAGATCTCGGACAGACCGGGAACGCTGCGCAGTTCGTCGCATACTTGCCGCCAGGCCGTGGCAAACTCTTCAGTCGACTTGCGTTTCGGGCTTATCGTTACGTCAACCTCCGTACCCGGTGCAAAAGGCACGCCCCCGACACAAACCTGCCCTTCCCGTTCGACGGTGGCCGAAGTCTCCCAACTTTGCATCGCTCCAACTCCCGAAGAAGTCCGTTATCCTATTGCTCAATTGTACCCACTCCATATCACTTTTGGAAGGGTTTGCTTGCATGGCCGTTAGGGGGCCCGAGTTACCCCCGGGCCGCTTCCATAGCAGATGGGTCGGCGCTCGATGACCGAGTAATACCGAAACCGGGCCGGCATGTGCGAGACGACGGAACCAATCGCCACCACGGCAATAAGGATTGCCGCGCGATGGTGCCAATAGAATGGTACGGCGCAAGGCAAGGCCACCTTGCCGATTGGGACAGTCCCCATAAACGATTCCAGTCGGCACGCCGCGTGTACCTGCTACATTGGCGCGGTGTGCGCTGATAACCGGAAGAGCCCTACTTCTGCTTGGATTGCTCTTGCTTCAGTTGCCAGCTCCGCCGCTCATTCTCCTCCATTTCCTTCAATGTCACGCCGGTTTCGAGAGAATGGCGGAGCAGCTTCTGATCTTCACCCGGCGAGGCAGGAAGGATTTGCTTGACTACGACGTCGTCGAACTCCACCACGCCGGCGCCCAAGTAAGCATAGAGCATAACGCGCCCCCAGTGCGGGGTGTAGCGGGTGTGCTTGGGAGTGAAGTCCTCGGTGTGGGTGTTCCACGTGTTCTTCGGACCCTTGGGATTCTGCTGGCTGCGGTACACCTCGCGCCGCTGGCCCATCTCGGGAATGTAGGCGTCGGGGGCCTGACCAACTCCGGGCGGCCCCCCGGCGCGATTGCCGCCTGGCGACTCGGCCTGGTACGGGCCGGCGACTTCGGAGTAGCACTTGATGAACACGATGACCGAAGGCCCGTTGCTGCGATAGCGGAACTGCGAACGGTACTTCGCACCCTCTTCAATGGGGAACCAGTCGCTGTAGTACATCACGCCATAGCTGTCGCCGATGTCCTGGCCGAAAGTGAAGCGGATGACCTTGTTGCCGGGGTTGCCCGCCTCGGGAACCCAACTGACCAATCCGCCGAGCGGCTCCCGGTGCTGGCCGCCGCCGCGGTCCCACCCCTTGGGCACGCCGCCGGCGCCTTGCTCGAAATCGCCGACGACCAGGTTCGGATTCTCGAGCCAGTTCTGCTCCTCGATCGGATTGGGCGGGGGCGGCTCGCCCGGCTTGCGGCCGTACAAGCTGTCGAGCATCTGTTCGACGTAGAGGTGTGGGAGTTCGCTCACGGTGTTCGTGCGGGCAGCCACTTCGTAAATGACGTTGGGCTCGGGATATGCGGAGAAATCGACGCACTTGATCACCAGGTCGTACACGTCCCACTCGTGGCCCGGCACACGTTCGACCTTGCCCCAAATGCCGACGTGCCCGCCGAAGTCGTTCTGGACAATCCGCCCCATTTCGTCCAGAGGCGTCTCCGGGGTTGGGTGAATACGACGGCTATTACAGAAATTGCGCACGTCGAGCATGGTTTCCGGAACGACCACGCGCCGATCCCGGTCCAGCTTGCGCCAGATCATGTCGCCGGTCATTCGCCCGTAGCGGCCGTCGTCGAATTCCGAAACGAAATCAAACGGGATCACCACCTTCTTACTGCCAACCAGGGGCTGCGGTGAAGAATCCTTTGGTGGAGCTGTTTGAGCCTGTGCCGGTTTGTCTCCCGCTGGCATCGTGGCCGCTTCGGCGGGCGCAGCGCCGGCGGAAGATGCCTGGAGGACTTCCTCGATTCCCTCGCCCGCAAGGCTCCGAACGTACTTCTGATCTGCCTCGCACAACCGTGTGAAGGGCACAACGGTGCCCGTCCCATCAGGCTGCTGGAGGCAGACGTTGCCTTCGAGCAAGCTTACGAACTCGCCGCGGGCGAGGACGGTACCGGCGGCGTCCGTCCATGCGCGGCCGATGGCGGCTGTGGTATCGGTCTTGGACTCGCTCGTCTCGGCCGGCTCAGGCCGGGAACGCCGGCCGGATGGCTCCTCAATCCGCCGCGGATCGAGATCGTCCAGCCTTGCAGGAGCGGCCGACAAGTCGTGCTGCTGTTCGAGTGCGGCGGTCTCGGCCATCGCCGCACGATGACGTTCGGCCCGGCGCTCGGCCGAATCGTCCGTGGAACTGCCGCAACCCGCCAACAGCAGGCATGCCAGCAACGAAGCCAAGAGCGGGAAGAGGGATGCTCGCATTGTGGTCTCTTGTGTGCCTGAAGGGGCCAGTCCCCTGAGGGTGGGCGGCATGCGCGCCTCCTACGGATTCGCACCGGCGTCGGCAGCAGCGGCTTCTCGGCCGTC
The DNA here is from genome assembly GCA_034005525.1 of Thermoguttaceae bacterium. GTDB lineage: Bacteria > Planctomycetota > Planctomycetia > Pirellulales > Thermoguttaceae > PWXP01. Next base: position 6,684 of record JAVEUP010000110.1, read on the forward strand.
GGACAGTCGCTGGAAGTAGCGGCGGTTAAGCTCTTCCCAACCCGCGGGAGACGGATCTTGCATACTGCCGAGCAACTCCTTCTGGATGTCGCCCGGGAGGTTGGCGGTCGTATCCTGGCGGACTTCGAACTCTCCTTCAAGGTATTGCTTGACGCTCCCAAGCCCTTCGGCCAACACTTGCCGCTGCCGCAATGCGCTCTGATACCGGCCGGCGCGCAGGTCGCGCTCTATCTGGGCCATCAGTTCGAGCATCTTCTCCATGTCGGTGCGGTGGAAATTCATAATTTCCAACTGCACGTCGACGCCCTCCGCCTTGTTGCGCAAGGCTGCCTGCTTGCCGGCGAGGCGTTCCAGTTCGCGCTGGCCGGGCGAGCCGGGAATGGGGCCCTCGAGCCCTTCGCCGCCCTGCCCGCTCTCCTTGCCGCCGCCGGTGGCGCCGCCCGTCCCGTCCTTGCTGTGATCCTTGATCTGGCCCTTGACGAAAGGATCGGGCGTGAGGCGTGCCGGGGTATTCCGGCCGCCCTTCCCGACCGCCTCGTCGCCCACGAACTCGCCACTCGATTTGCCTTGCCGCCCTTCACCTGCGCGACCGCCAATTTCGCTGGTGTTCGGCAACCGGTTTCCCGTGGCACCCTTGGCGCTCATGTTCGAGATGGGGCCGTCGGCGACGTCCCAGCCGGCGCCCTTGTCGAGCGAATCGGCGGCACTGCTGGAAACGTCCTCCATCTCGTCGAACAGGTCTTCCTGTTCTTCCAGCAATTCACCGATGAGGTCCTCCAGCTCGCCGGGCAGCTCGGCCATGGGGGCCTCCTTTTCAGCGTCGGTCAGGCCCTCTTCCTGGCTCCATCGCTCGCGGTCGGGTGTGTCGGGCAGCCACTTCTCCAGGTTCGTCTTGATTTCCTCGGCCATCTCGGCGCCAAGCTGCTCCAGCGGCACCGCGATGTCGGCCGTCTTCTTCAGCAGGGCGTCCTCCGCCATCTTCAATTCGGTCTGAATCTCGACCAGTTCCTTCAGCAGCGCCGGGTTCGCGAAGTCCTGGTCCGGCAGTCTGCTCAGGTCGGAGTGGAACTCCTCCATCATTTTCGCCCAATCGTCTTGGCTCGCCGCCAGGCCGATCAGCAACTGCTCGTCCTCCTCGCTGAAATCCTCGACCGGCTTCTTGGCGAGGTTCTCGGTAGCCTCGACCACCTTCTTCTGCTGCTCGGCGAACTCGTCGAGCTTGCTGCGCAGTTCTTCGAGCTTCCGCTGCACGTCGCTGGGTAATTCGCCTGCCGCTCGGCGGTCCATTTCTTGAAGCACCTCATCCTGCGCCTGGCGGGCCACGTCGAGGAGCCGCCGAAGGACGTCGATGATGCGATCCTGAACGCCAAGCAGTTCGGGAACCGGCTGTGCAAATGCCTCGGCGACGTCCAGCTTCACCAAATGATCGCAGAGTTGGACCGCATTGAGCATGTCGCCGAACGACAGGCTGTTGATGACGCGCCGCACCGTGATCCGGTCGGGGGCTTGCGAGTCGCCAATGGCCTTGACCAGCGCAATGGCGTCCTTCTGGATGCCCACCTGCTGTTGGCGGACCGCTTCGGAAACTGCCAGCCGCTGCGACACCTGCTGGTCGCGGAGTATCGACGTTGACAGCACGCGAGCGCGAATCTGCTTCTCGAGGATGCGGAAGATGCTCCCCCGAAGGCTGTCGAGCTGTTCGAGGGCCTCGGTCGCCTGCTTCTCACCGTCGACCAGCCGGACAGCGTGCCAGGCGGTTGCCGCTTCCTGGGGCATGAGGTCCAGCCCCCACCGTGCGATATTGCGGCGGTCCCACGCCACGGCCCGCACCAGGACGGTATGGCCCGGCTGCACCCGCTCGGCAGGTAGTTGCAGCCGATGATGCTCGACCACCACCGTGCTTGCCGGAAAATCGGTCCATTGCCGGACGGTGGTCACCGGCAGGATTTCGGCGCCGTGCGTTGGCGAGACGTTCGCCGCGTCGGGATTGCCTTCGTCGGGTGTGCTACCGCGCGAATCACCCGCGGTGGCCGAATCGGCCACGACCTTCATCTCCAGCCGGAGGCGTCCCATGCCGTAGTCGTCCATCGCCCGGATCATCACGGGCACTTCGGCGCCCGGCGCCGCGGTGCCCTGGCGCGGCGGCTTCAGCAGCTCGATCGTCGGCGGCTGGTCGGGCAATACGCGAATGCGGTTCGGCCGCGGATTCGGATCGCTGTGGCCGGCGCTGTTGGCGAGGTGGATGGTGAAGACGCCGTCCTCCTTCAGCGGGAAGCTGACGAACAGCCGGCCGTCCTCTTCCACCCGGCCCGTGTAGACCGCGGCGCCCAACTCGATATGACCCTTTGCGATGGGCGACCCAGTTCGCACCCGCAACTCGGCCTCGGTGCCGATGGGAGCCTCCAGATCGGCGTCGCGCTGGGCGAAGGTTTCCGGCTCCCGGCCCAGGTAGGCGGGAAAGCGGTAGGTCACCTCGACCTCGTCGATGGCGGGCCTCTCGCGCACGGCGACCTGGAACACGGCCGATTGCGAATCGCCGATCTCGACGCGATACCTCAGCGGCTTGAGAACCGACGGCACGGTGAACTCGAACTTGCGTCGCTCCTGGTCGGCCGCCGTCATGGGCAACTCTTGCTCGGGCTCGCCCTCGGTGGCAGCGAACAGCACGGCGTTGTAAGGCTTGCCGTCGGGGTTCTCGATGACGGCCATCACCGGGAGGCTCGCCCCGACCATCACCTCGGCGTTGCCCGGCGTCACCTTAATTGGGCCCACCGCGCCGATTGCCGGGACGAACTGCCAGGGTTTCAACAGCCGCCCGGCAGCCGAGCCCCAGCCCGGCACCAGGACCGAGCATAATACGGCAACGGCAACCAGCGTGCCGAAGCCGGCAAACGACTCCAGCAGATCGCGAGGCGTTTGCATGCAGTAGAGGAAGCGCCGCCAGCGGCTCTCCCGCCTGGCGGCCTCGTCGAAAGAAGCGTTGCCCACCCGGGCCGCTGCCTCTCGGACCGCGGCCTCGCAAAACAGCCGGTTTTCGTTCACCTGATCCTGCGCAAGCTGGACCACGTTGATCAGGCTGCTGCCGAACTCGGGTATTTCGGCTTCCACGCGGCGAGCCGTCGCTTCCAGGCTGCGCTGCCCGCGGGTCAACCTGCGGACCACCAGAACGATGAGGGCAACGGTCACCCCAAGCCAAAGCAGGAACAGGCATCCAAGGGCGAACTGCGAAAACTGGACCAATGCATCCAGCAGCATGCAGAAGAGCAACGTCGCAAGCGATACGCTCAGCGCCAAGACGCACGTGCAAAGAAGCGAGAAAATCCACCACTTCTGCCGCGCGTCGTCCAATCGCCGCATCACGCTATCGGCTACGGGAGACATCAAGCAATTCCTCCACCATCAATGTGTCATCGCGTAGACAATCACGTTCGTGCCAATCTTCAGAGCCGACTCATCTCTGAGGCCGTGGCTGTACGCGTGCGGGAACTGCTCCCAACCGTTGCCGAGGTCGAACTTGCTGTACACGACGGCCACCTTCCCGTCGATGCTGATCGCCTCGATCTCCGGTGCGTCGAGCGGGCCGAAGTCCTCGCGGACCCGCGGTGTGTAGTCCACACGGTCGATCTCGTAATGGCACCGAAGCAACGGGTGATCGGGCGGCACCCGCTCCAGCCGCCGGTCGGGGAAAACCTTCGCAATCTCGCGGCGGAACGCCATGTCGAACGACATCCGCCCGCAGCAGGCGTCGGCCAGCAGGATGCCTCCGGCCTTCAAATACCGCTGCAAACGGGCCACGTCGTCCTGGTCCCAGGTGAACTCGCGATGCCCCGTCATGTACAGCAGCGGGTAGGTTGCCGTCCGCGGGTCTTTCAGGCCCACGTCTTCCCGGCGGAACTTCACTTCCAGTGTGGAGTTGTCCCGGGCGTGCTTCAGCAGGTTGTGGACCGCCGAAGGGTCGGGGTCCCAGTCGCCCTCGTGCATCAACTGCGCGAACACGAAGTCGTCCCGCGTGGGCGCCGTGGCTTCGTGGTACACCTTCGTGGAGCTGAGGAACCGGCCAAGCTGGAAACTGCCCAGCACGTACGTAACGATATTCGCACCAACCTGCCGGGCCTGGTCGATTACCACGCGCAGTCCGCGCGGGTGTTCGTGGCCGTCCCAGCCGCACGTCAGATCGCGCGGCGAGAAGACCACGGCGGTGCGGCAGCCGATATCGATCCCTTCGAGATGCGGCTCCTCGCTGAACGTCGATCCGTCGGCCTTCTTGAAGGTCAGGTTGCCGAGCTTGTAGTACGATGCGTACACGGGGTTATCCGGCAGCAGCTTCCGCAACGGGCGGTCGGGGAAGATCAACTCCATTTCCCGCCGGAACGAATCGGCGAAGTCCTGCCATCCGCAGCAGGCATCGGCGATAATGGCGCCGCCGTCGAGCACGTAGCGGGCGAGGCTCTGACGCACCTCGTCGTTTAGCTCGAAGCTGTTATGCCCGGCGAACAGCAAGGCGGGCAACTCGCGCGGGTCGAAGGAGAAATGGGCGAAATCGGCTTCGGTGGCGCGGTAGTTGATACCAAGCTTCTCATTGGTCCATTTCAGAAGCGTGTCGACGTCGGCCGGATCGGTCATCCAGTCGCGATGCTGCACCCGCTTATTATCGCGGGTGATCCACCGGATCGGACCCATCGCCATTTTCCCGATCAGGGCGGGGGGCGCGGGCGGTTTCTTCTTCTCCGAGCGTCTCAGGGGCGTTACGGGCAAGGGCAGCGGGGCGAACGACTCGCCGCCGGTGCGCTGCTGCGGCGCCGCCTTCGGCGGCGGACCGCAATCGATCGGGCCGCTCATCTCGTCCTCGCCCAATGCGAGCGATGGCAGGCCCAGGCTTCCGGCCGCACTACCGGCCGCCGCGGTACGGCCGATCTTTTCGAGAAACGTGCGGCGCGACAGCCAATTGGCATCGCGTTGAAATGGCGATTTCATGCCGAAGCTCCTTTCCAGGAAAACGGCCTGACGCGCCGGCAGCGTAGCGGCCGACAGGCCGAGAACACGCACCCCAAATGCTATTCTCGCAGAGCCGGTGTGGTTCCGCAAGGGAATTGGTCCACTACAGGCTACGGAAACCAGCCGGTGCGGGCTAGTCTACCTACCCCACAAGAGGGTTTCTTGGTCTCTACAAACCTTCCTCCCATGGGTATATCGTACGGCCGGTGGCGAGGTATTCCCGCCGGCGTCCGACGAAGCCGTTCACCCTAATGAACCGGGAGTGTTGCGAAATGGACAAGCATAGACACGATGGACGGACTGGTGGCGAACGGGAACCGCTGATCCCGAAGCATGGGGGTTACCGGAAGCTGAAGAGCTTTCAGGTGGCACAGTTGGTGTATGATGTCACCGTCCGGTTCTGTGACCGGTATATCAATCGGCGCAGTCGTACCCACGATCAAATGGTGCAGGCGGCACGTAGCGGCGTACAGAACATCGCGGAGGGGAGCGTGGCAAGCGGTACATCAAAGAAGATGGAACTGAAACTGACTAATGTGGCAAAGGCGAGCCTGGAAGAACTGCGCCTGGATTATGAGGATTTCCTGAGACAACGGGGATTGTCGTTGTAAGAACCAAACGATCCTCGCAGGGAGAATCTGGTGGCGCGGCGATGCGTTACGGCGGACGAGGTGGCAGCATGGGTCATCGCGACCGCGGCCAAAGGACCGCATGGACAGAATGGACTGCATGGACAGTCCATGCGGTCCATACCGTCTATGAAGTCCATTTACGCCGCTCTTTCCGCCAACGCCGTGCTGGTCCTTATTGGCGTGGCTACCACGCTCTTGGACCGTCAAGTGGCGGCGCAGGCAGCCGCTTTCGAGAACGAAGGGGGATTCACGGAGCGACTGTATCGGACGCGTCAAACCAGGAGGCGTGGATCGTAGGGGGTAGGGGCGTGCATTTGACCGCGATTTCGGTCACAATGGAGATTCAGGGCGCATCGGCCGCGTCCAGACTGTCTGCCCCCGCTACGGAGCCATGATCATGAAGTGCTCGCGTTACCTCTGCTGTGTGCCAGGGCTGCTCAGCGCGGTCCTGCTGTCCGTTGCAGCCGGCCGTGCCGGGGCCGACGAACCGCCGGTGATCAGCCCGTTCGGCCGCGCCCCCACGGAACGTGAAGATTCCGAGCCCGGCTACGTCGAGCTTTCCGACGGCAAGGTCGTGCCCGGCATGGTGTACTTGACGCGCGACCACCGGCTGACCATTTTCGACGCGCAGATCAACCGGCAGCGCATGGTGCCGCTGCGGGTGGTCAAAAGCGTTGAGTGCAAGGTTCAGAAGGAGTGGATGGAGCGCGAATGGCGGTTCCGCGAACTGGCCAGCGATGAGAAATACTACACGGGCCGAACCTACCCGGCACGCGAGTACGAGCACACCATCACCCTGCAAGACGACCGGACCATCACGGGCCCGCTTTCGGGAGTCGTGTACGTTCAGCCGTTTGGGTACCAGCCCGAGCGGCCGGGCGCCTACCGCACCGTCGTCCAGGCCGAGAAGTTCCTCCTGCACAAACGCGACAAGGGCGAAATCGGCGAGAAACTGGACGATGTGGTCTACGTAAAACGCATCGCGTTGGGCCCGGAGGCGCTCGAGGAGGGTAAGAAGAAGGCGGCGGCAGTGCAAACCAAGTAACAAAACGGCCATGTTTCACATCGCGCTTGAACAAGGCAGTAGTTTCTCCACGATGCTGGCCGTCGCCCTTGGGGCGATTGTCCTGGCAGGCGTGTTCTATTATCGCGCGTTCCGCTCACTGAAACCGGTGCAATGGCAACTGCTGTTCGGGTTGCGCGTAGTGGCCATCCTGCTTGTCGTGCTGCTGCTGTTCCGCCCCGTATTCAGCTACCACCGCGACTTACAGGAACGCCCGTCCCTGGTGTTTCTGGTCGACCGGTCCGGCTCCATGAGCATTGCCGACGATGCCACCGGGGTTACCCGCTTCAACCAGGCCCGGCGCCAGGCCGAGAGTTGGGCGGAGGCACTCCGGGGTGACTTCAACCTGCATTGGTTCAGCTTTGCAGAGCAGGCGGAGCCGCTCGACGGCGTGGAGCAGTTGGCCGGCATGTCGCCCGACGGGCAGGTTACGTCGTTTATCGCGGGGCTGCAGAGTGCTTCGAAGGCCGTCCCACCCCGGGACATGGAGGCGATCCTTCTGGTTAGCGACGGAGTCCACAACGCCGCCGGCGATCCCGTCGCGGCGGCAGCGCGGTTGGGAGCGACCGTACACACGATCGGCGTGGGCGCCAGTTTGCGGAGCGACGTGACCTACCGCGATATCCGCGTCGTCGGTCTGAACTGCCCCGAACGCATGATCCGCGACAACTTGGCCGAAATCACCGCGCTGGTCGAAGGTGTGGGCCTTGCCGGCCGCGTGGTCCGCGTCATTCTTGACGAGGACGGCCAGGTGCTCGATGAGCAAGAGTTGACGCTGGCGCAACCCGCCGGCGGGCAGGAAGTGCGCTTCGAGTTCCGGCCTTCCGCGGTCGGCCGGCGCGCATACACCGTACGCGTGCCGCCGGCGCCCGAAGAGCGAATCGAGGAGAACAACCGGCGGTCGGCCGTTGCGCTAGTGGTGGAGCCGGGCATTCGGGTGTTGTATATCGAGGGTACCCTCCGAGCCGAGTACGGGGCACTAGTCGATCGGTTCCTGGCGAAGGACCCCGACCTGGAGTTCTGCGCTCTGGTGCAAACGCGACCCAATGTCTTCCTGCGCCGTGGCAACATTTCGGACATTGCCTTCGACGCCATCCCCACGGATCAGGAAGCATTCGATCAGTTCGACGTATTCATCCTCGGCGATCTCGACAGCTCCTTTTTGCGCCCGGCGCAGCAGGCAATGATTGCCCGGCGGATCCGGGCGGGCGCCGGGTTGGTGATGCTGGGCGGATACAACAGCCTGGGCCCGGGCGGATACGCCGGCACTGAACTTGGCGAGTTACTGCCGGTTCGGCTGGGTAGCCGCGATATCGGGCAGATCACCGAGCCGTTTCTGCCCGTGCTGTCGCCTGAAGGCGTCCGCCATCCGATCTTCGCCAATATCGTCAACTTCTTCCCCAGCAGGTCGGCGGAGGCGAGGGAGTCGGGGCTGCCACTGCTGGACGGCTGCACGCGGGTCGAGGGGCCGAAACCCACGGCAACCGTGCTGGCTACCCTGACCGCTGAAGAGGACGCCATGCCCGTTCTGGCAGTGCATCCGGTGGACAAGGGGCGCGTCGCCGTGTTCTGCGGCGACACAACGCGCAAGTGGCAGCAGGGGCCCAGGGCCTTGGGCCAGGATTCGCCCTTCCTTCAATTCTGGGGGCAGATGGTCCGCTGGCTTGCCGGCCGATCGGAGGAGGTCGCGCCGGGGGCCGCGGTGGTGGCCAGCGCCGACAAGGGCTACTACCAACCCGGCGAGTTGATCCGCCTTTCCGCGATCGTCCGCGATACGCGCGGCGAGGGGACCGACAAGGCGGCGGTCCACGCGAATGTTACCGGGCCGGCCGGACGCCCCGAGCGGGCGGTCCTGGCGAGCATCCCCGGCCCCGGCGGGCACTACGCCGGCGACTTCGAGCCGCAGGCGCCCGGCACGTACGAGTTCGAGGTCGAGGCACGCGTGGGAGACGAAACCGTCAAAGCCGAAAAACTCGCAGTCGAAGTGGGGCGACCCAACCTGGAGTTCGAGAACCTCAACCTCGATGAAAGGACGCTCGGACGCATCGCGGCCGAGACCGGCGGACGCTACTTCCACATCACCACCGCCGACCGGCTGACCGAAGAGTTCGATCGCTCGGTGCGCAGCCGCCGCGTGGTGGTCGAACGCCAACTCTACTGGCCGCCGCTGTTCTGGACCCTGTTCCTAGGCGTGATCACCACCGAATGGGTGCTACGCAAGCGATTCCAATTGAGATAAGCGAAAACTAGACAATGGAAGCCATACACCGGGGACTGTCCCAATCTTTGCGGCACGAAGGGCAGATTGCTCAGTCAATCGACTGTCCAGCCGAGAAAATGGGACTGTCCCCTTTGCCGGCACTCCAATAACCGAAACCAACTGATGCAAACCGGCTACCGATACCTCGAACCACATGCCCTGGCCCGGGTGAAGAACCTGTCGATGGTCGCCCGCGGCGTCGTCGAGGGCTCGATGACCGGGCTGCACGCCAGCCCGTACAAGGGGTTCAGCGTCGAGTTCGCCGAGCACCGCGAGTACACCGCCGGCGACGACCCCCGCCACCTCGACTACCGCATGCTGGCACGCACCGATCGTCTCTACATCAAGCAGTACGAGGAAGAGACGAACATGCGGGTGCAAATCCTGGTGGACACCAGCGGTTCGATGGGCTACGAGCACGAAGGGAAGATCACCAAGCTTCAGTACGCATCCTACCTGACCGCGATCCTCTCGTACATGATGACCCGCCAGCAGGATGCCGTGGGCCTGACCACCTTCGACACGAAGATCCGGCTCGACATGCCCGCCCGCAGTTCGCCGCGGCACTTCAACGACATGATGCGGAAGCTTGAAGACATTGAGCCAGGCGAAGAAACCGATATTGCCGAGATACTGCACCGCCTGGCCAACCGGTTCAAGAAGCGGTGCCTGATTGTGCTCATCAGCGACCTGTACGATGAGCCGGAAGCGGTCATCCGCGCACTGCATCATTTCCGCCATTGCCGGCACGAGGTGATTGTGTTCCACGTGATGGACAAGGCGGAGATTGACTTCCCGTTCCGCGACGTCATTTCGTTTTACGACCTGGAAACCAATGAGCGGCTCCAGATCGATCCCGTCTATGTGCGCGATGCCTACCGGGAGCAGATGCGCGCGTTCATCGACGGCTACCGCAAGGCCTGCGCCGAAAGCCAGATCGACTACGTTTTGGCCGAGACCACCACGCCGTACGACTTCATGCTGTCGCGGTACGTCGCCAAGAGGAACATGCCATGACCTTCGCTGTTCCTCTATTCCTGCTCGCCACGCTGGCTGCGGCCGTCCCGGTGGTGCTGCACATGATCAACCGGCAGAAGGCCAAGGATATGCCGTTCCCGACGTTGCGCTTCCTGCTGATCTCGGCGGAGAAGACCCGGCGGCGGCGCCGCATTCAAGACGTTCTGCTGATGTTGCTGCGCATGGCGGTACTGATTCTTATCGCCCTCGGACTCGCGCGGCCGACGGTGACAAGCCTCGGCGCGCTGTGGGGCGCGGGAACCGAATCGGCCGTGGCCATCGTGCTCGACAACTCGGCAAGCATGGGCGTGATCGACAGCGACGAAATGCGTTTTGAAACCGCGTTGCGGGCAGCCCGCCAGATCCTCGACGAGCATACCGAGCGGGACCGCGTCGCGCTGCTGCTGGCCGCCGGGCCGCACTACCCGGGCCTCAACCAGCTTGACCGTACGCAGCAGAACGTGCTTCAGATCCTCGACCAGTGCCGCGAGCGGGGCCCCAGCTACGAGCGGGCCGACCTGGGCGTGAAGATCGACCAGGCCCGCAGACTCCTCCACGACGTTCGAGCGCAGCACAAGCATGTCTTCGTCATCACCGACCTGCAGAAGCGGTCGCTGGAAACCATGCTTGGTCCGTCCAGCCAGCCGGGCGAGCGCCAGGCGGAAGAAACCGACGACGCCGACGGGCGGGAGATTCCCGTGATCTTCGTCGACTGCAACCGGGCTCCCAGGCCCAACGTGGCCATCGAGGGCGTGAAACTCAGCGCCACGGTGCCCGTGGCTGGAATGCCGGTGAAGGCCACCGTCGAACTGCTGAACGCCTCGACGGTGGAGCAGCAACGGCACGTGGAACTGCTGATGGACGGGACCAAGGAGGCGACCAGCCCGGCCATCAAGCTCGATCCGGGCGGGCGCGGAACACACGAGTTTGTCTTCACACCGAGCCGCGGCGGCTTGTTTCGCGGCGAAGCCCGCATCGTGGGCGACCAGGGCTCGCCGATGGACGACCGGTGGTTCTTCACCGTCCAGGTGGACCGCGGCATTCCCGTGGCCGTGGTGAAGCCCCGCCGCCATGAAATCACCTACCTGGACGACGCCTTCTACCTGTCGCGGGCGCTGCGGCCGATCCGCTCCGGCGATTGGGCGATTAGCGTTACGGAACTCGTGGCCGCCGATCTGGGCAGCGAGCCGCTGGCCGGGTACAAGGCCGTTTTCTGCGTGAATCTGCCGGCCCCCGGCGACGAGGCGGCGCGCCGGCTGGCCGATTACGTTTCGGCCGGCGGCAACCTGTTCTGGATTTGCGGCGACAACGTGCAGCCGGATTCGTACAATCGGGTGAATGCGCTGATCGACGGCCGCCTTCTGCCGACGACCATTCTCGACGTCCGCGCGCCGGGGCCGGAGGACGATCGCGATGCCTGGCAGGTTGCGTCGCTCGATCAGGAACACCCGGCGCTGAGGCAGCTTATGGAACCGCCTTCGCTGTACCAGTCGATTCTGGTGTACCGGTACGTCCGGCTCGACACGGCTGCCGCTCCTGAAGCCCGCGTGCTGGCCCGGCTCGACGGTGGCGACGCGCTGCTGGCGGAGCGAAACGTCGGGCGGGGCAAGGTCCACTGGCTGGGGACCAGTGCCCACGTCGGCTGGACCAACCTGCCGTTGCGGCCCATCTTTCTACCCATGCTCGCCCGGATGATCTTCGACATGGCCGGCGCCGAAGAGCAACGTCACCAGACGATTGCCGGCACGCCGCTGGTGCTCCAGTTTTCCGAAACCGCCCAACCCCGCTCCGTCGAGGTGCAAACGCCTACTGGTGAGACGATCCGGCTGAACACCGAAGGCGACGAGTCGATCCGCGGGCAGACGTTCCGCTACTACGAAACGCACGACATAGGCGTGTACCTGCTGCGGTTGCTCGACGGCGTGCAGCCGACGCAGATGGCCTATTCGGTGAATGTCGACCCGGGCGAGGCCGATCCGACGAAGATCGACCGGGAAGAGCTTCGCAAGCAATTGGCCGGCACGCCCGTCCTCTTTGCCGACGATCCCGACAACCTTGCTTCCACCTTCAAACTGCTGCGCGAGGGCCGAAGCCTGTGGGGATTGTTTCTCACGGGTGTACTGCTTGCGTTGATTTTCGAGACGCTCATTTCCAACGTCTTCAGCCCCAGGCAAGACGACCAACAGACCCGTCAACCGCCACCCGGCCTGCAACGAGTGCTCCGGCCGCGGGCGGCGTGAGAGCGGGTGTGCGATTCGTGACATCGTGAACCACCGTCTACCACGACCACTACCCAATTCGTTCGCCCGGGGGCTTGCCTTGTCGGCGCGACGGGGTCATAGTTGACGTTGTCGCCGCCTACGGCCACCAAATCTGCAGACCTTTTGGGAGCCGAATCGATGAAACGTCTCGCCAGTGGGAAATTGCGTACGCTTGTCGCTCTCGCGGGAGGGATTCTCATTCCGTTGGTTGTTGTTGTGAGTTTTTGGTTGTACGGCAGTTGGACGGAGAAGGCGGTTTTCCAAAGAAACTCTGATACCTGCCGCCTGCTGGTCGACCAGGTCTTGCTCATCCATCACTGGGAGAATCTCGAAAGCGACAGAAGATTTGAACCGCTGACCCAGGACTTGACGCGCCGCCTCAGCAGGCACGAGTATGAGTCGCGGTTCATTCGACCCCACTCCAGTGCCCGCGACCGGGAGCCGAAAACTCCGCTCGAGGAACGGCTGCTCGAAAGCTTCGCGCAGCGGGCAATGGTGTCCGATGGCAACGGGCCGCAAGCACCAGATTTCTACGAGCGGTTGGTTGAAGGCGGCAGCCGATACGAATACTACCAGCCCATCTACGCTGAAGATTCGTGTGCGGGATGCCACAGCGCGATTGCAGGTGAAATCGACAAGTTCGGCAGCCCGCTGGGTGGCGCTGACGCTTCAACGGCTCGGCTTGCCGAGGGCGATCTCATGGCAATCGTCCAAGTAACGATCCCCAACCAGCCCATGCTAGCCGCCCTGAACCAGCATCGGAAAGTACTGGTTGCCCTTGCCATCGTCACGGCCATCATCACAGCCGTCCTCACGGCGACCATGGTCTTTGCATTGCGTCTGACCAACCGCCCAGACGAACCACCGCGTCATCAAGGGGCGCCTGCGATGCACGGATGACCCCGGATATGATTTCCGTAACCGTTCACAGGGGGACTGTCCCAATTTTCGCGGCACAGAGGGCGTTTTTGCCCAATCATCCACCGTTTCCGCCGCGAAAATGGGACTGTCCCCTTCGCATGGAGCGGAGCAAACTGCCCGCGCCGCGTCGTGAACGGTTACTGATTTCCGGTGTCATCGCCTGCTTGCTGTGATCTTCCATTTTCCGTTCGCGAAGCCGCCGACGGGCCCTTCCGGGGGGCGACGGCAATTCCGCCCGGGTTTCTCAGCTCCGCCACCCCTGCCTTTGCTTTCGTTTAAGGGTACAATGAAGGCAGATGCTTACCGCTTGACCAGGAGAACGCCGCAACGTGGATCAAGGCAACGCTCGCCCGGAAACGAATCCTCAAACCACCGAACAGGGGGCCCTGCGCCGGGCCCTGACCGCCGCTCGCGTTGCCGAGGAGAACCGGGGCCGCGAGGTGGTCATTCTCGACATGCGGGAATTGACGCCTGTGTTCGACTACTTCGTTATTGCCAACGGTACGAGCCGGCGGCAGTTGCACGCCATGAGCGAGGAAATCGACCACGCCCTGGAAGACGCGCTGGGCGACCGCCGGATGGGTATCGAGGGCTACGAAGAAAGCCGCTGGATCCTGCTCGATTACGGCGACGTGGTCATTCACCTGTTCGAGCCCGAAACCCGCCGGTACTATGCACTCGAACAACTCTGGGCACAGGCCAAGCGAGTGCCGTTCGAGTCGTCGGAGTCCACGCCGTAACGATGCGGATGCGGTCCGGCGTGTTTCCTGTGTCATACGACAGCCCGTTTGCCGATCCCATCGAGTTCGCGACCTATCCCGATGAGCATTCTACCAACGCTGAAAGACCGCTTCCGCCCCGTGCTGGCCGACCTGGTTGGCCCGGACGATGCCGAGAAGGCACTCGACCTGATCCGCCCGGCGCAAGATGCCCGGTTCGGCGACTATCAGGCCAACATGGCCATGCCGCTCGGCAAGCAATTGAAGCGGCCGCCGCGCGAGGTCGCTGCGGCCATCGTCGAGCGGCTCCGGCTTGACGACCTGTGCGAAGCGCCTACCGTGGCGGGCCCGGGGTTCATCAACCTCCGCGTGCGCGATGGAGTGCTCGCCGGCCGCCTCGGATCGGCTGCCGGCGACGACCGGCTCGGCGTCGAGGCAGTCGCCCCTGCCCGGTCATACGTGGTCGACTATTCGGCCCCGAACGTGGCCAAGCCGATGCACGTGGGGCATATCCGTTCGACGGTCATTGGCGACGCGCTCTGCCGCGTGCTGCGCTTCCTTGGCCACCGGGTCGTCAGTGATAACCACCTGGGCGACTGGGGCACCCAGTTCGGCATGATATTGTACGGCTACAAGCATTTTCTCGATGCGCAAGCGTACGCCGACGATCCCCTCAACGAATTAGCCCGCGTGTACCGCCACGTGCGCGGGCTAATGGATGCCGATGAAGCGATTGGCAAGGCCGTACTTGCCGAGACGGCCAGCCTGCATGCCGGCGATCCTGAGAATCGGCGTCTATGGCAAGAGTTCATGCCTGTCTGCCTCGCCGAGATCGAGCGGATGTACGACCGCCTCGGCGTCCGATTCGATCATACCCTGGGCGAAAGCTACTACCACGATCGGCTTCCCGGACTGGTCGATGAACTGGTGCACGCGGGGGTCGCCCGCCGGAGCGAAGGCGCCCTGGCCGTGTTCCTCGACGGGCATAAGACCCCGATGCTCATTCAGAAACAGGACGGCGCGTTCCTGTATGCCACGACCGATCTGGCAACGATCCGCTACCGCATGGAGACGTTCCACCCAGACGCCATCCTGTACGTGGTCGATCATCGGCAGAGCTTGCACTTCGAGCAGTTGTTCGCCGTTGCCCGCAAGTTGGGCTACGGCGGCGTGGAGCTTGCCCACGTGAGTTTTGGCACGGTGCTGGGCGACGACGGCCGTCCGTTTCGCACGCGGGAGGGCGACATTGTGGGCCTCGAAAGCCTGCTCGACGAGGCGGTGCGGCGAGCCGGCGACGTGGTGGCCGCCAACGACGAAGCCAAGCCGGGCGGGCCGGAGCTTTCGCCCGGGCAGCGGCAGCGTATTGCCGAGACCGTCGGCATCGGCGCGCTGAAGTACGCCGACCTTGCCCAAAACCGCACCAGCGACTACGTGTTCAGCTTCGATAAGATGCTGGCGATGAACGGCAACACGGGCACGTACATGCAGTACGCCTACGCCCGCATTCGCAGCATTTTCCGCAAGGGCGGCGTGGACCCTGCGTCTTTGCCAGGCTCCGGGGCGGCCATCCAGCTCGATACACCGGAGGAACGTGCTTTGGGGCTTCAACTGCTCCGCATGAGCGAAGCCCTCGACCAGGTTGTGGCCGACTATCGCCCGAACCAGCTTACCAGTTACTTGTTCGATCTGGCCGGCCGGTTCACAACCTTCTACGAGAAGCATCCCGTACTGAAGGCCCAGCCCGAAGCGCTCCGCCAAAGCCGGCTGCTTCTATGCGACCTGACCGCGCGCACCATCAAGCAGGGCCTTGCCTTGCTGGGAATCGACATCGTCGAACAGATGTGAGACCGGAAACGGCCTATCCCGGATCATTCATCGCGATGTAGGGTGGTGACAAGCAAGCCAAGACCCTGGTGGGCCTTCGGTCGCTCGGCTGGGCCTACTTCCAGCGCACGACGTGCAAACCACCCCGGGTCTGGCTTGCGCAAGCCCACCAAGGACTTGCGCGACCTTGTCCCACCCTACATGAATAATCCGGCCTATGCCGATCTTGGAGAATCTGCGAGAATAGCGTTCCGCGACTCCCGTTCCCCCTGGATCAAATGGACGGTCACTCCCGAGGGACGCGATGGATATCGAGGTATTCTTCCAAACCGACATGCCGCGGGCTGAGCGCCATGCGATCGGCTGCGGAGAAACAGTGACCTTCTCGGCGCGGTCGCCCGGCAAAGAGACCGCCAATGAAGACTCCGCCGCCCTGGTAGCCCTCGACAGCCGGGGCGCGGTGCTCGTGGTGGCCGATGGCATGGGCGGCATGCCGGCGGGCGAGCAGGCGGCCGGGCTGGCCGTGCGAAAGATGATTGCCTCGCTCCAGGATCGCGTGCCGAATGAACCCAGCCTGCGCGGCGCCATTCTCAACGGCATCGAAGACGCCAACCGAGCCATATGCGAACTGGGGCTGGGCGCCGGTTCGACCATTACCGTCGTCGAGATCCAGGGGCATACGGTCCGCCCGTATCACGTAGGCGACTCCATGATTCTGGTTGCCGGCCAGCGAGGCAAGCTCAAGCTGCAAACCGTGTCGCATTCGCCGGTGGGCTATGCGGTCGAGTCGGGCGTGCTCGACGAGGCCGAGGCGATGCACCACGAGGACCGGCACCTTGTCTCGAACATGCTGGGCACTCCCGACATGCGAATCGAAGTCGGCTCAACCCTCGAACTCAGCCGCTTCGACACGCTCCTGCTGGCCACCGACGGCCTGTTCGACAACCTGCACACGCACGAAGTCGTCAACTGCATACGCAAGGGCCCACTGGACCGCGTTGCCCAAGAGCTGGCCGACCAGTGCCGCCGCCGCATGACGGAACTCCAACCCGGGCTGCCGAGCAAGCCCGACGATCTGACGTTTATCATCTTCCGGCGGCTCGCCACAGCCGGAGCAGATCGATAATCCGGGCTGAGGAGGCTGTAGCCGCGCAGATTGCACCCCGCGAAAGCCAGAGACCGGCGTGGTCGGCAAGATGGGCAACGGGGGCCGGGCTTTCGGGGTGCGGGTGGAGGTCCCGTGGGGAAAATTCGGGGCAGACTTCCGGCTCTGGCGGCCCGATCGGGGGCGAATTCTGAAAATCTTTCGCCAGGTTGGACAAGAGCTGTCCAGGTACTCCGGTAGAATCGGGCGGGTGGGCGAATTGCCCGCAGAACAGTCTGTGGCGATTCCGTTTTCAGGTACAGACAGCCTTGTTAGAAGACGGCACAGCGGCGTGTGCCTACTACAGTGGCGCGGCCTGTACCGGGAAACGGTAGCGCCCAATCACTTCAACCGGGGAGGGCAATATGACGGATGCGGCAGACACGACAGCTTCAGATCGACAGCTTCTGGGAGAAATCGAAACGCGAATTGCCGGCCGGCAGTATCACGATGGGTACGTGGAGCCGGGCGAACCGGTGGCCCTGGTCCGCGAGCCGGACAATCCACACGATTCCCAGGCGCTGCGAATCGACAACCAGCGGAACGAGCCGGCCGGCTACCTGCCGCGCAACGTGGCGGCCTGGTTGGCGCCGCTGCTCGACGTGGAGAAGATCGCCGTCGAAGGCTACGTGCCCTGCCCGGCGGAACGGGACGCAAGCCGCACGATACCGCTGCGGCTTGCGGTCTTCGCGACCCCGGCCGGACTCGATGCCCTGCAAAAACCGGCCATCGAGAGCCGGCAGGAGGTGTGTCACGGGCTGGCTTGGTGGGCCTATGAGCAGACCCGGCGAATTCGCGACCCCGAACTCATCCGCGACCTCACCCGCCGGGTCCGATCGGCCATGCGGGAGCCGCTCCTGCCCGAAACGCACCTGCTGCTGGCCTTGCTGCCGGCGATTGCCCGGGAACTGCACGTCGCGAAGGGGTTCGAGGCGGCCGTCCTGCTGCGGGAACTGATGGGTCGGCTTACGTTCGGCCGGCCGCAACATTATCACAACCTCACGGTACTGCCGCTTATCTGGCCGGAGACGCAGGAACCGCCGTACGAGCTGATTCAAACGGCCATTGAGCGGAAGGAGGCGGAAGTGGGGGAAGTCGACGAAGACGGCCAGGTCTCCCGCCTGCGGGTGACCAACCGTGCCGGCCGTCCGCTGCTGGTTCCCGAAGGTGCGATCCTCATCGGCGCCAAGCAGAACCGCATGGTGAACGTCACCGTGCTGGTAGCCGCCGCGTCGGAGTTTGCACTGCCGGTTACCTGCGTCGAGCAGGGCCGCTGGGGATACCAGTCGAAACACATGGCCGCAGCCGCCTGTGCCTCGACCTCGCTGCGGCGCCGGAACCTGCGAGCGGTCCACCGAAGCCGGGAGGCAACCGGCCAGGCCGACGGCGACCAAGGCGGAGTCTGGCAGTCGGTGGCGGCGCACCTCGAATGTTTTGACATTTGCTCCGAGACGGCCTCCTTCACCGACGGGCTCACCGCCGTGGACGACCGGCTGCATCCCTACCGCCAGCACCTGACACCGCCGGGCGAGGCCGCGGGCGTTGTGGTCGCACGCGGGGACGAGGTCGTGGGCGTCGAACTCTTCGATTCGCCCCGGACCTTTGCCGCAACCTGGCCCCAGCGCTCCGCCGCCTTCTTCCTCGACGCCCTGGCGGACGAATCGCCCCAGGAGGAAGCCGACATCGAGCACGGGAAGCGGTTTCTCGATCGGGTGGCCGATTGCGCTCGCCCGCGGGTGCCCGCCATCGGGCTTGGCGACGAACTCGAGTTCCGCAACGGGCACATTATCGGCGGCGCTCTGCTTTTTGGCGGGTGCATCTGTCATTTGTCGGCATTCAGCACCGCCGAATAGCCAAAGATTTTGGAGTGCGGTGGCTTGACGCCGCTCTGGTTTTGCGTCAGCTTTGGTAGCGTGGTTGCTCGATGCGCGGAGACAGACAAGAAGGCATAGCCAAAGCGGCCTCAAGCCGCCGCACTCCAAGAAAGCGCATCTTCGAACCCTGATGGGTATACCCTGTGAACGGTCATTGATTACAGTCCGGCGGTCTTTCAGGAGAATGGAGCACGGCATGGCCTATGAAACACCGCTTGTCCGGCAGTGGACGCTCTTGCGTGTCCTGTGTGCGCGGCACTACGGGGCTACGGTCCGGGAAATGGCCGAAGAGATGGGTGTGTCCGAGAAGACCATCCGGCGCGACCTGGACACCTTCGCGCGCGTCGGGTTCCCGCTGACCGAAACGCTCGAGGGTCACGGCCGGAAGAAGTACAGCCTCGACCACCGGAAGGACCAACCGGGGCTGAGCTTCGCCTTCGACGAGGCGATTGCCCTCTACATGGGCCGCCAGCTTCTGGAGCCCTTGGCCGGTACCCCCTTCTGGAATGCCGCCCAGCGGGCATTCAAGAAGATCCGGGCCTCGCTGAGCACGGAGGCCCTGCGGTACATCGGGCGGTTCGCCGGCATGTTCCACCAAACCACCGTTGGAGCGAGCGACTACACCCGCAAGGCCGAACTGATCGACGAGCTGATGGTCGGCATCGAGGACCGGCGGGCGACCTTCATCACCTACCAGTCCTTGCAGGCCACCGAGCCGGTCACGTACGACATCTATCCCTACGGGTTGGCCTACCACCGCGGCTCGCTGTACCTAGTGGGCTGGGCGCCGGAGCACGAGCAGCTACGCCACTGGAAGGTCGACCGCATCGAAGACGCCGAGGTGACCGAGTTCCGCTTCGAGCGGCCCAAGGATTTCGACCTGTCCGAGCACTTTGCGAAAACCTTCGGCGTATTCCAGGGCGACGGCCAGTTGCAGCGCGTGACGATCCGCTTCTCCAGCACCGTCGCCCGCTACGTCCAGGAAGGCGCCTGGCACCCCAGCCAGAAGCTATCGCCACAACCCGACGGCGGCGTCCTTGCCGAGTTCGACCTCAGCAGCACCGAGGAGATCAAGCGCTGGGTACTGGGCTTCGGCCGGCACGCCGAAGTTCTATCGCCGGGCAGCTTGCGTGACGAGATGGCCGAGGAGTTGAGTGCCATGAAAGAACGGTACATCACAGCGACCCCAATCGGTGTACAGGACGGCCCGAGCCCCGTTAGATCAAGATGAGAGAAGCCATGGGTATCGACAGCCTTTCGCAAGATGGTCGGCAGCCGGACGAAAACGGGGCCGTGGTGCCCTGTTTGCCCGACCGGCGCAACCGGAGAACCGTTTGTCCGGCCCACGGCCGGCACGATGCCGGGGCGGGTGGGATGGTTGAACCCGGCCCCTGCAAGGGGTAAACTGACTTTCCTTATGCACAATCGGAGGGTGTGAAGGCCCGGTTGCACCCCTTTCCTGGAGCAAGCTGAAGGTCGGAAATGTCCCAACTGGAAGACTTGACGAAAGGCGCCGCGGTCAAGGGCGTGCTGCCCGATGGGCTGGTCACGGTGGTCGATGTGAAGTGGATCGGCTCGGTGGCCGTCGAGTTGACCTACAAGGACGCCGTCGGCCGCCTGGGGAGCGAACTGCTGTACCGCGACCGGGAACCGACGTTGGAGGTGGTTACCGAAGGCCGGCCGTGGAGCTTCGACGGCGACGGGCATGTCTTTCGCCTTGTTTCCGAGGCCCATCGTATTCGGCTGGCCCACCTGTTCGATCCGGTGTTGGCGGTCCACACGTCGGTTGTCGAGCCGCTCCCACACCAGATCACCGCCGTCTACGAATGTATGCTGCCGCGCCAGCCGCTCCGGTTCCTGCTTGCCGACGATCCCGGGGCGGGCAAGACGATCATGGCCGGGCTGCTCAATAAGGAACTGATTGCCCGCGGCGACCTCCAACGCTGCCTGATCGTGTGTCCCGGAAGTTTGGCCGAGCAGTGGCAGGACGAACTGTACCGCCGCTTCCAGTTGCCGTTCGAGATTCTCACCAACGACAAGCTCGAAGCGGCGCGCACCGGCAACTGGTTCATGGAAACCAACCTGGTCATTGCCCGCCTCGATAAGCTCTCGCGCAACGAAGACGTGCAGCAGAAGCTGCAAGCGCCCGACTGCCGGTGGGACCTTATCGTTTGCGACGAAGCGCACAAGATGTCGGCCACCGCCTTCGGCAACGAAATCAAGTACACCAAGCGTTACCGGCTTGGGCAGCTCCTCTCGACCTTGACCCGGCACTTCCTGCTGATGACGGCCACGCCGCACAACGGCAAGGAGGAGGACTTCCAGCTATTCATGGCCCTGTTGGACGGCGACCGTTTTGAAGGCCGGTTCCGCGACGGTGTCCACGTGGCCGATGTTTCCGACCTGACGCGGCG
>JAVEUP010000308.1:0-6408 GCA_034005525.1 Thermoguttaceae bacterium
GCTTTGGAGCGACGCCCTGCGGGACGCGGAAATTGACGTGGAACAGGTATTGCACAGCCCGCGAGCCATTGACGCAAGGCTTCCATGGGATCACATTTCCATCCGGCAAGGCCGCCGCCACCTGGAAAACGAGCATGCAAAGGCCGCCCTGTGCGAAGCGCAGCCTCCCCGCCCATGACTCTCCAAGTCGCAATCCCTGCGACTTCCCAACTCGTCCATTCGTACAACGCCGCCCCAACACTCTTTCCTCCCTGACACCTGACACCTAACTCATGCCCCGCTACCGACTTCTCGCAATCGACATCGATGGAACGCTGCTCAACAGCCGCAATGAACTGACCCCTGTTACTTGCGCGGCCCTTCGGCACGCCATGACGGCGGGCATTCACGTGGTGTTGGCCACAGGCCGCCGTTACAGCCACGCGCTACATCTTGTCGAGCCGCTCGGGCTGACGGTGCCTCTGATCACAGCCAGCGGGGCACTGGTGAAGGACCCGGCCGACCATCGCACCTTATACTGCGCTCAGTTCGATCTGGGCGTACTGCGCGGAGTCCTGGACGCAATAAACGAGCTGGGCTTCTGCCCTCTTGTCTGCGCCGACACCTTTCATGAGGGATTCGACTTCTATACCGACGGCCGACAGGCGGCCAGCAACGAACTGGCCGAATACTTCCGGCGGAACCCCACGGCTGGTCGAAGCGATGCCCGACTGCTCGAAAAGCCGCCGCGGGACACCTTCTGCGTGTATACGCTGGGCACGCAGGGTGAGATGCTACGGTTGGAAAAGCACCTGAAGCGACGACTGCCCCGGAAGCTGCACACCCACGTGCTGCGCAGTCCCTTGTACGTTGGCTACATGTGCGAGGTCGCCCCGGCAGGTGTGACCAAGTGGTCGGCTATCCGGCGGTTGGCGCGCCAGTGGCAGGTGCCTCACGCGGAAATCTGCGCCGTTGGCGACGACGTAAACGACATCCCCATGATCCGGGCGGCGGGCCTCGGCGTTGCCATGGGCAATGCCCTGCCCAGCGTCAAAGCCGCCGCTTCCCGGATTGCCCCCACCCAGGACAACGACGGCTTGGTCGAAGTGGTCGAGTGGCTGTTGGCGTGACGGCTTTGCGGGGCAAGCTTTTTCTGCGGTTAACAGTTTTGGAGTATCCGATTTCTCTAAGTGCTATTTCCAAACAGTCGCGGTGAAGCTACAATACTTAGGGGGACATGACGTCATAACGGTCATTCGCAACGGGTGGGAATTGTGCGAGTCAACGACAGATTACGGACGTTCGACATGTTTTGCGGTGGCGGCGGCAGTTCGCGAGGCGCGGCGATGGCGGGATGCCAAATCGTTGGTGGGCTCGACATGTGGGATGTGGCCATTCGGACGCATTCACTAAATTTTCCAGACGCTCACGGTTACCAGATGACGGCCAGTTCTTTGGACCCGAAACGAGTCCTGAGAGAGATCGGTCAGGTCGAACTGCTCGTGGCCTCACCCGAGTGTACCAGCCACAGTGTTGCCAAGGGTAAGCGGACCGGCTGTGAGTTGAGCCGCGCTACCGCCTTCGAGGTGGTTCGTTTTGCAGAAGTTCTTCGGCCGCGGTGGATTGTTGTTGAAAATGTTATTCAGATGCAACAGTGGAAGCGGTTCGAGGAATGGATCGGTGATTTGAGGGAACTTGGCTATCACATTAACTATGGGACGCTCGATTCGAGGTATTTTTCCACTCCGCAGTCGAGACGACGGTTGTTTGTTGTATGCGACCGTGAGGCAAGTCCGAGACTGCCGGCAAACGGACGGTTGACCAGGAAAACCGTGGCGAGCGTGTTGGGGCGGGGTGAGTCGAAAGGCGAGCCGTGGCGGTGGAGTTGCCTTGACATTCCAGGCAGGGCCGAAGCGACACTGGCGCGGGCCACTCGGGCCATCGCTGAACTCGGTTCCCAAGCACCTTTCATTATGGTGTACTACGGCAGCGATGGTGCCGGCGGGTTTCAGACACTCGATCGACCGTTGCGAACGATTACGACACTCGACCGGTTTGCCTACGTCAGACCCGACGGTGTGGGACATGAAATGCGAATGCTGCAACCGACTGAACTGGCCGCCGCGATGGGCTTCCCTGCTTCGCACAAGTTGCCTGACGTCTCGCGGCGTGAGAAGATCAGGCTTATTGGAAATGCGGTTTGTCCACCCGTGATGTGCGCAGTAGTGAAGGCACTGACTGCCGGAGTTTAAGAGCCGATACCAGTAGTGTGGGCGGTCGTAGTTAATCTGTCTTCTTGAGCAAAGAGGATCGCACGCTAAGGATCCTCTCAACGCAGTCATGTAATGATTGCTCGACCTGATGCTCCCAAATCCGAAGGACTGTCCAGCCTTCTCCACGAAGTTGGCGAAAGTGTTGCTGATCGCGCTCGCGCGTGCGAGCAATCTTGTTTTGCCATTTCTCAGACAGCTTGTGGTTCCAAAGGGGTAAACGCCATCCATGCCAAAAATCACCGTCGATGAAGACGGCCAGCTTAATTCGGCGGAATACGATGTCGGGTTTACCGGGAAGCTTGGTGGCGTGAGTGGCGAAATAGATCTTCCGCTGCCTTAATTCGCGCACAATGATTCGCTCGGGAGTCGTATTCTTGCCCTTGATCTGAGACATGACGCGGCTGCGAGCCTCGACCGACATGATGTCGCCATTGTGCCTCCCCGCAACTTTTCCATTAATGAGCCTCCAGGAGCGATGGCCAGCCTTCTTCTTCCTCATGAATGCGTGCCAATTCTACTTGAGTTGTGATCGAATCACATCGACAAAGAACCCTATCTCCGGACAGTTTGTTGTCCCAATCAATCCCGCCCGGTCGAGAAACCGATTTCCCTCTTCGCAACTCGTCTCCGGAAGCAATGCACATGCATGGCACGCGGCGCGGTTAAGGGAGTCGATTCCCTGGCCGCGGCTTTCGATGCACAGCGGGTCTGATGAACACCAAAGCGCGTCGTGAATTGCGCCGCGAAAAAGTGATTCCAGTCGTCCTCGCTTACCTTGCTGAACAAGTCCGCCCATGGTTCCCTCGGAATCACCCGCCGCTGTGTAAATCAAAATGCCTGTCATCTCCTTGCCCGACTGGTCCGAGCAGTAAAGTCGCTCGCGAAGAGACGAGCTGCCATATCCGCACTCGAAACTGAGCCTTCGAATCAAAATGTGTGCTAATGTGTGGAGCATGAAAAATCGTGTGGGAAAGCTGCGTGGTCTGCGCCCGAGTCTCGTGTACACTGTACGGTGCGCTTCCATAATACTGTCGTAGCGGGCAACAACATCAGAGTTTGACCAACGGTCAACCGCAGAATCCCTAAGCCGTAGGAAAATGCCCTCACCGTAGACACGGATTGCGGGCAACCACGGCCGTCGCTTGAGGCTGAGCTGAAGCTGGTCGTCGCGTTGAAAGTCACGGTACGGCGGTGGGTTGATGCGAGAAAAGCCGGTGAGCGCGCGTGTCTCTGCAAGCTTCTCGACAAGGACGAGTTTGTCAAGGAAGACTTGCACGAACGGTTCGTATGAAGTGAGTTCTTGAGGAACGGTCACAAACTCGCTTTCTGCATCGTCCGACGCTTCAGAAAGAGCTTTGTACTCGGAAAATCTGAAATCGTCTTCGCTGATGGTCGCGTCATCTGATTGAAGGCCCGCCATTTTGTGCTTAACGACTTCCATGAGGCGATCGACTGGGATCTGCTGGATCTGGGCAAAGTTCTCCACTCGCATTTGATTCGGAGTGCCATCGTCATTCGGATCGCCAGACAGAAAGGTCCAGTATTGTGTATCTTCGACGAACTTTCTGAGCGGATCGCTGAACGGGGGAATCAGAATGGCGCTGGCAACCTTGGGGAAGTAGAGATTCGTCGCGCCCCGTTGAAGCATACGAAGTTGTTCGCCGCACTCTTCCCGTCCATGTTCCCCCAGCCACGGCCGATTCCCTGAACATGGGAGTCCTTTGAGTGAGTTCGGCCCCGCAGATCCACTCATCGAGCGAACCGCGCCGCAACTTTCACAAGCAACCTTCAGCCCACCAAGTCCCGAGAAGCGACCATAGTTCAAACGCAACCTTGGTGACGCACAAGCCTTCACTTGGTCAAGTTGCTGCCCTTCTTTGCGATGTGCCCACGCAATCCACGGGAAGTCTTCAACGTGGCCATTCTGGCAGGCGACGACAAACCGTACGGGAACCATTCGCCATCGTTTCTTCTCCGGGAGCTTCGAGCATGGCACCGGCTGCTTGCGACCGGCTTTGTGCTTAAAGCGAACGCCAAGATCGCTACTACATCGCGGCGGTCGCGGCTCGTTCCACTTGTACGGCTGTAATGCCCGACATCGTGGGCAGAAGTGCCAGAGCGGGAACCGGACGAATGGCAAATAGTCGCCAACGTGCCCATCGCGCGGCGAAGGCGGTGGAGCACGAAAGAACTTCACGGCGAGACGTTTCGCGAGCCGGTCATCATTGATGCCGCAGACAGGCTTGTCGGGCCAGACGTCAAGGCCCGCACTCATCAGGCTTTCTCCCGGCAGGTCGACGATGGCACCTACGCCAAACGGGACCACCGCTTGTGATCGGCGAATCGTTTTCCTGGCCATGTTGTCGCTTCCTAGTCACTGACTTCGTATGCCGACACTACGCGTGCTTCACATTCTACGTCAACATTTCGCATCGACGTTGGCGTCGCCCAAGGGGAACCGGCCCATTCGCTTAACGGGTCGCTTCCTGCCGGGTACATCAGCGGACGAGCCTCGGGTGGTTTCCCGAATCGGCCCCATTCGCTGGGCAACACGCTCGCCCATTGTGCAAGCCTTGTCTGCAACTTCTCTGCAAGCTGGTACGCGTGCTCGGAATCCACATCAACGCATCTTTCTCTGATGAACTCAGCCACTCTCGTGATGGACGTGTCTGTCGGGACAAATGCGTTCGGCGTGTGCAAGCGTGCGTAGTGACGGGCCAGCACGACGAGCACCGCATGCAAGGCCCGTTCGAGCACTGGCAATGAGAATGGTGTGACGCTTGTCGGTTCCACGTGCTTGTAGAACGCCTCGTGATACGCCCGAAAGTGCTCGTAGTGAGAGCGATCGCGCGGCTTGCCCGGATTGTACATCGCGATGACCAAACCAGGGGCACCTTGGGAACGTCCAACGCGGCTACTGGCTTGGATGTACTCCGAGGTTGTTTTCGGCTGGCCTACCACGACCATTAAACCGAGCCGGTCGACGTCGACACCAACCGAGATCATGTTGGTTGCAAGCAAGGTATCAAGCGGGCGATCCTTCAGGTTGTCCGATTTGCGAGGATGACGTACATGTAATCGCTCCAAAATGTCGGGAATCTCGTCCGCAGTGCGCCGGCTAGTCATTTCTGCGGGTGAGCCGAGGCTTCGGCAAAGCTCTTTCGGCAGGTTGGTCCGTGTCGCGATCGACCACATGTATTCAGGAATGTCGGCTTCGATCAACGTAGCCGCGTGTCCCAGTTCGCGCAAGCTGCTGAAGTATTGCAGGATCGTCCAATAGGGGTCGCGTGTCTTTTCATTTGCACCATCGGGCAATTTGATAGCATTGCACGATTGAAACAGTCCGCCGAGCGTTCGCACAAGCGCCGTCACAAACGACGGCGATGCGGTGGCAAACACGCCCGCGTAAAGCCGTCCGGAGGCAGTGCTGTTTTCCTTTGCGAAGAACGAGTCCGAGATATCAAGTCCCTGTGGCGGAAACTGCGAGGTCGTCCGATTGTAAAGCGATTTGCACTGGTGCCACGCGCGGCGAATCGTTGCCGTTGACGCCACAATCTTTGGGCGTCGGCCTTTCCATGAACAAAGCATATCGATCGCCGTTTCATACAACCCGACTACCGAACCGAGCGGACCTGAGATCAGATGCAACTCGTCTTGGATGATCAAGTCGGGCGGGTCATGATCGCCGTCTACACCAATCCCGAACAGTCGCCCCGATTCCTCTCGCCACGCCAGCATCGCGAACTTGTCGACTGTGCCAATCACGAGTGTCGGCGGTGCGGCGTAGACGTCATCATCAATGACGATAACGGGCAGCTTGTGCTTGCGTGTAGAGAACTCACAGGCCGGTTCAGGGCAGACGAAAACGACCGTCTTTGGCCTGCCGTCCGCGACGTACCCAAGGTTATCGTGTTCATCGAGCGCGGTTCCACACCACGGGCAGGTGAGCAATTGAAATGTATTCGCTTCCTGACTGTTCTCCTTCGCCAAGTTGTTAAGCGACTTCAGGGCATCTTCACGGTAAAGCGGAGTTAACGATTCGCCCACCCACAGTCCAATCGTGATGGGCTCCTCCCCAAGCTCCTTTGGCCGCCGGCGCCGAATCATCTCGCAAGCGCAAATCATGGAACTGGCTCGTTGAAACTGCTGCGATGTC
>JAVEUP010000309.1:0-6399 GCA_034005525.1 Thermoguttaceae bacterium
CCACGCAACTGGCGGCCCGTCCAGTCCAGCAGCCGAAGGTAATCGTCCAGCTTCATCGACAGAAACCCGTGCCACGACGCCCGACGCGGCGGCGTGCCGCTCCCCGCGCCGTCCGTCAATTTCGCCTTTCGCACAGGGCAGCTTGATTTACCTCCTGCGGGCTCGCGATGGAGAATATGGCCCCGGCTTGCCCGGGCGGATAGTCGCGTTTCTCGCTACAGCAAGAACGCTTGCGACGCCTCCCATTTCCCTGCGGCGGCGACGGCCGCCGCCGCTGGGAAATGGGATGGAGAGCACGACGTCCCGGTGTGTAGCGAAGAACGTGAGCCTCACCCGGGCAAGCCGGGGGCATCTGCATGCGTGAGGGCTCTCTGGCAGGCGGGTGGCTTGCCATCCCGGAAAACAGCCTTGGTTGTTGTACACAAGTCGTGGCCCCAATCTTTAACTTCCCCTCCGGGGAGGTCGGACGCGGTAGCGGCCGGGTAGGGCGCACTGCGTGCCCTGCCTCGGCTTGTCGTAGCCTGGTAGCCTGGTATGGCAAGTCCCCTCCCCGGACCCTGTGAGCCCGACCCTCCCGATTGCGGGAGGGTAAAGGATATGGCCGCTTCCAGACGTGCCAGACAATCTCCCGCACACCTCGACTACCGCTGGAAAGCGTTTCGCGGTATCCTGTGCGGCATGGGATACTGGAGCGAAAAAGTGGTGCTGGTTACCGGCGGGACGAGCGGGTTGGGACGCGTGATTGCCGAGGCGTTCGCGGCGGCCGGCTCGCGGGTGGTGGTTGCCGGGCTGGAGCCGGAAGGGGTGGTGGAAACGGTCGAACAGATGACCGCAGCCGGGTTCGACGTCTTCGGAGTACCCGTGGACATTACGCGCCAAGATGGCGTCGATCGCCTGCTTGACGATGCCCTGAAGCGTTTCGGCCGGCTGGACGTGCTAGTGAACAACGCAGGCCGCTCGGTGCGGGGGAAGGTGCTGGAGACGACCCCGGAGCAGTTCCAGGCGCTCTGGGAATTGAACTTCCTGGCGATGGTCCGCTGCACGCGCGCCGCGGTGCCGCACTTGCTCTTGCAGCGGGGGCACGTGGTCAATATCGGTTCGCTGGCAGCGAAATCGGCGGCGAAATACGTGGGCGCCTATCCGGCCACGAAGCACGCGGTCGCTGCGTACTCGCAGCAGTTGCGATTGGAGTTGGGCGGCGAGGGACTGCACGTGCTGCTGGTCTGCCCCGGCCCGGTCGCCCGGCAGGGCGAGCGGCTGTATCGGCTGGAGGGCCAAGAGGACGTTCCGGAATCCGCCCGCGGGCCCGGCGCAGGCGTGAGGGTGGGCCGGATCGATCCCGAGTGGCTCGCGCGGCGGATCGTTCGTGCCTGCGAGCGCCGGCAGCCGGAACTGGTTGTGCCTGCCAAAGCGCGGCTGCTGTTCGCCGTTGCACAGCTTTGGCCGAGGCTTGGCGACTGGCTGGTACTGAAGAACATGCGGCAAAGCTAAGCCCGGAGTATTCATCTATGCAGGGTGGGTCGAGGTCGCGTGGGTTGGTGGGCCCGCACAAGCCGCAGCCAACCTGATTTTCAGCCCGCCGCCTGGATGCACGCCGGAGGTAGCGACCGATGGCCCACCAAAGAAGCGGCTTGCTTGACCCACCCTACCTATCTGAAGAACATGCGGCAAAGCTAGCACAGCATGCGTGGCGAATTCCAAATTGGTACTGTTTGGACTTGTCGATCTGCCGGCAATGTAATAAGCTAGTTGGCAGCCGGGTTTCTCTTTCCGGGCAGCGTGTCAAGGACGACCGCTCGTAAGGCCAGGAGGTTTTTGCCGATGAGTATGATCCAGGAAACGTGCGTTGCGCCCACGGAGGGGCACGACGCCGTATCGCGGTCCGATTTCTCGGACGATTTGACCATTCGCGAACTGGGCGCTCCCGTGCGGCGCGCCATTCTACGGACCCGGCAGTGGCTGCTCGAAGAGCAACATGCCGACGGTTACTGGTGCGCCGAACTCGAGGGCGACACCATCCTGGAGAGCGAAACGATCCTGCTCCTGGCGTATCTCGGCCGGGAGCAGTCGCCGCTGGCGAAACGGCTGGCAGCCTACCTCGTCGAGAAGCAGATGGCCGACGGCGGCTGGGCGATGTATCCCGGCGGCGACGTGGAGATTAGCGGCAGTGTGAAGGCGTATTTCGCGTTGAAGCTGACCGGGCACGACCCGAGCGCCGAGTACATGCAGCGCGCCCGGCGGGCGATTCTCAACCACGGGGGCGCCGACGCGGTCAACAGTTTCACCCGCTTCTACCTGGCCCTGCTGGGCCAGATATCCTACGACCAGTGTCCCGAGGTGCCGCCCGAGGCCGTACTTCTGCCCAAGTGGCTGCCGGTCAGCCTGCACCGGGTCAGCTCGTGGTCGCGGACCATTATCGTTCCACTTTCCATCGTTTCGGCGCTTCGGCCGGTGCGGGAGGTCGATCCGCGTGTTGGCATCCGGGAGCTGTTCCTTAACGAGCCGGAGGATTGGCCTAGGCTGCGTTGTCCGGGTCTTCCCGGCGGCACCGGATGGTTGAGCTGGGACTGTTTCTTCCGCACGGTCGACCGGACGCTGAAGTGGTGCCGGCGGCGGGGGTTGCTGCTGTTCCGCCGCCGCGCGCTCGCTGCGGCCAAGCGGTGGATGCTTGCCCGGTTCGAGCACAGTGACGGAGTCGGCGCCATCTATCCGCCGATTGTGTGGAGCCTCTTGGCCCTGAAGGCGCTCGGGTACGAGGACCGAAGCGACGAAGTCCGGGAGTGCCAGCGGCAGCTCGACGCGCTGGTGATCGAAGATCCCGAGGCGGAAACGGCTCGCGTCCAGCCCTGCAAGTCGCCCGTTTGGGATACGGCGATTGCGCTGCGGGCGCTGGCCGAGGCCGGCATGCCGTCGGAGAGCCCGGCTGCGCAGAATGCCTTCAACTGGCTGCTCGACCGGCAGACGACGCGCCCCGGCGACTGGGCCGATACGGTCCGGGCCGAGCCGGGTGGCTGGTACTTTGAGCACCGCAACGAGTTCTATCCCGATTCCGACGATACGGCCATGGTGCTGATGGCGCTGAAGACCCAGTTCGAGGAGACCGCTGCGGCGGCTGAAGACGAGCTGATCCCTCGGCTGGGAGTGTTCAACGGCCCGCACGGAGCGCGCGGCGCCCGCCGCGATCCGGCCGAAACGCTGGGGCGGACCACCGTCGCGATGGACCGGGGGTTGCGCTGGATGCTGGCCATGCAGAACGACGACGGGGGCTGGGCGGCCTTCGACCGGAACAACGATTCCGAGTTCCTCTGCTACGTGCCGTTTGCCGACCACAACGCCATGATCGACCCCAGCACGCCCGACCTGACCGCCCGCGTGCTCGAGGCCCTCGGGCAACTGGGTCAGCGAGTGGGGAGTCCGGTAATCGACCGGGCTGTTGCTTACGTGCGCGCCAACCAGGAGGCGGATGGAAGTTGGTTCGGCCGCTGGGGCGTGAACTACATTTACGGCACGTGGCAAGCCATCACGGGGCTTGTCGCCGTGGGCGTTCCGAAAGACGATCCGGCGGTCGTTGCCGGCGTCAATTGGCTGCTTGCCCATCAGCAGGAGAGCGGCGGCTGGGGCGAATCGGCCGACACCTACGCCCACCCGCACCTGCGCGGCCAGGGAGTCGCCACCGCCTCGCAAACCGCGTGGGCTGTGATGGGTCTTATCGCGGCGGGTCTTCAGCAGCACCCGGCCGTGATCCGGGGCATTCGATTCCTCTCGCTTACGCAGGAAGACGACGGCACCTGGGAGGAAACCGAGTTCACCGGCACCGGTTTCCCGAAGGTGTTCTACTTGCGCTATCATTACTACCCGATCTACTTCCCCCTGCTGGCGCTGGCGCAGTGGGTTAAGAAGGTCGGTCCGCTCCTGGCCCCCAAACACGGCACCGACCATGCGCTTCCCGCTTTCGCTCACCCGCTCCATGACGTCCTACCTTTTGCGCAAACGGCTTGCCGGCGAGCGAAGGTTCCCGCTCGTGCTGATGCTCGAACCGCTTCACGCATGTAACCTGCGGTGCAAAGGTTGCGGCCGGGTCCGGGAGTACGCCGCGACCGCCGGTCAACGGCTGTCGGTAGAACAATGCCTGGCCGCGCTTGACGAGTGCGGCGCGCCGATTGTGAGCGTGTGCGGCGGCGAGCCGCTTATCTATCCGGAAATCGAGCAGTTGACCGGCGAGATCCTCGCCCGCCGCAAGCACATGTACCTGTGCACCAACGGCGTACTGCTGGAGCGCAAGCTTTCCGGTTTTCCCCGCAGCAGCCGGCTGATGCTGAACGTCCACCTCGACGGCATGGAGGCCACGCACGATGCCGGCGCATGCCGCGAAGGCGTGTTCGCCGCCGCCGTGCAAGGGATCGAGGCCGCCAAGCAAGCCGGATTCCTCGTGTATACCAACACGACCATCTACAAGGAAACCGACCTGAACGAGATTGCCGTGCTGTTCCAGTATCTCACGGAACTGCGGGTGGACGGCATGATGATTTCGCCTGCCTTCGGTTACCGGACCGTGCAGGACGAAGACCCGGCCAGCGCCGGCGCGATGTTCATGACGCGGGACGAGATTCACCGGAAGTTTCAGCAGGCGCGCACGCTATTGGGCCGCTTCCGCGTCACCGCCTCGCCGGTCTACATGGACTTTCTGTGCGGGCAGCGGGAACTGCCGTGCGCGGCGTGGGCGAATCCTACGTACAACATTGCCGGCTGGCGCTCGCCCTGCTATCTGATGGCCGACGCGCACCACGCGACATATGGCGAACTCATCGGGCAAACCGACTGGTCGCAACTCGGCCCCGGCGGCGATCCCCGCTGCCGCCACTGCCTGGTTCATTGTGGTTTCGAACCGGCCGCCGTCCTGTCCGGCAAGCATTTCCGCGACTTACTGAAGATGGCCGTTTGGCAGATGACCTGAACGGCCTAAGACCGACACAGCCACCGCGCAATCTCGATGAGCAGGCGGGCGAAATCAAACCCCGATCCGTCGAAAGGGGATGGCTCCCGGTCGAGACCGCCCGCGACGGGTCTCGGCGAGAGTGCCCGGCGGTGGCGTTCGGTGCGATCCCTCTCGGCCGCCCGGTCCTGCTCCGCCCTTGCCTGGCCGCCGCGGCGAATCCAAGCAAGAATCGCCGGCAGTTCCTCGGGGTCGAACCATAGCCCGTGCTCGCGGCAGATGTCGATGATCACGCCGCTGCCCGGCCCATAGTTGCGCCGATTCATCAGTTTGCCGCATTCGGGGCAGTTCCGGTATCGCCAGGGTTCTTCGTGTGCTTGTCGCGGGCTGCATCCGGCTGCAGGCGGGAGTGCCGGAAGCGGGTCCAGGCTCTCCGCCCGGTTCAGGGCACGGTGAGTCAATTGGCTGAATGCGGCGCTGGTCAACCATAGGCCTGCGCATCCATGACATTCCAGTACGGCCACCCCCGCCACCACGCGGGTTTCTAAATGCCGTTCTCCGTCGCATGCGGGGCAGAGCAAGGGCGTTTCGTCACCGGGGACCTTTTCCGGAGTCAGCATGCTGCCGCAATGATGGCAGAATTGGGCGCGGTCGCTCACCCTGGCGAAGCACTGCGGGCATACCGTGTCGAGATCGCGTTCATGTAGCGTGAAATCGGCGGCGCAGAACCGGCAACTGACAGAGCCTTCCTCCCGAGGCGCCCCACACGACGAGCAGCGGACCACCGACGCGTCGTGTCCCTGGCTCTGCTGAACCGTTACGGCCTCTCCGCAGTGGCAGCGGAACCGGGCGCCGGGTTCGCGCCCCGTGGCATCGTACTGCCGATTGCAGTTCATGCAGGAGACCAGGAGGCGCACGGTGTCTCTCCGGTTTTACCAGGGATTCTCCATCATGCCGACAATCTGCTGGGCAACGCTTTGGATCGCCTCCTGCTGTGCGGTGGCTACCGACTGGCCGACTTCGGGCACCAGGTTCGCGTTACCCGTCACGCTCGCCACTTCCGGCGGCAGAGGCACCGACTCGATCTTCCGCAGCGCAGCTCCGCGACGGTCGGTCCAACTCACCCTGACCTGCATGCCAACCTGCAACTGAGTGGGATCGCCCGTGCGACCGGGGACGACCACCCGCTTGGTATCGCTGACCAACTGGCACCGGAGCACGCTGTCGGCATTGGGATCGCCCGTAACCTTGTACGGGGTCCGCAGTTCGATCTCCTTCATGACGGCTTCGGTCAGGCGCTCCCCGAGATTGCGGCGGAAGCTCTCGGACTCGATGACGGGTACGTAGACCGTCTCAATATGATTGGGGTAGAGCGTCTGGTTGCCGATCTGATAGGCGGCGCACCCGGCCAGTGCGGGCAGTAGCAGCATCAGCGGGAGCGACAGGGCGTGGCGCACGGCTACCGC
>JAVEUP010000111.1:0-27693 GCA_034005525.1 Thermoguttaceae bacterium
GAGCCGGGGCAAACGCTCCGCCTGCGCTACGCCGCGGCCGTTGGCGACGGGCACCTCGAGGCCGAGCAGGTTGAACAGCTTTACCAGAGGTGGCTGCGGGAGACAGCGCCGGGGGCCGATTTCGCCCGACCACCCGGTGGGAACTGACGTATCCGAACGTAGGATGGACATTCCTGTCCGTCGCCGACACAGGATGGACATTTCGATCGGCTTGGCCGACGGACAGGAATGTCCATCCTACCAAGAGGAGCCATGCCATGCCGAAGTTCGCCGTCATATTGCCAGCCGCCGGCAAGAGCCGCCGGTTCAAAGATGCGCACTACCGGAAGCCGTTCGCTCCGCTGGCGAACCGGGCCGTGTGGCTGCATTCGGCCGAGCGGTTTCTCAACCGCAACGACGTGGTGCAGCTCATCCTGATCATCTCGCCGGAGGACCGCGACGACTTCTTCTTTAAGTTCGGCTCGAACGTGGCCATTTTGGGCATCGACGTGGTCGAAGGCGGCAAAGAGCGGGCCGATTCCGTCGAGGCCGCGCTGAAGAAGGTCAAGCCGGAGGCCGACTTCGTATGCATCCACGACGCCGCCCGCCCCTGTCTGGCCGACGAGTGGATCGATCGCGTCTTCGAGGCAGCCCAGAAGACCGGCGCCGCCCTGTTCGCAATTCCCGTGGCCGGTACGCTCAAGCGGGTGGGCGAAAACCACCGCATTACCGAGACCGTATCACGCGAGGGCCTTTGGGAGGCCCAAACCCCGCAGGTGTTCCGCCGGGAATTGATCGAACAGGCGTATGCCAAGCGCGGCGGCTTCAACGCAACCGACGACGCGCAACTGGTCGAACGCCTCGGCAAGCCGGTCACCGTGGTGCCCGGCTCGCCGGTGAACCTGAAAATCACCACCAAGGAAGACCAGCGCCTGGCGGAACAGGCACTGAAGGCCCTTCCGAAACCGAAGTTCGACGGGCCGATCCACCCCTTCGCCAACGACGATATGTGGCGGTAATACACCCATGCACGACGTTTTCGCTGAACTCCGCTGGCGCGGACTGATCCACCAATCGACCGACGAAGCCGGCATGCCCGCCTGGCTCATGGAGAAGCCGCGCACCGTGTACGCCGGTTTCGACCCCACGGCCGACAGCCTCCACGTGGGGCACCTGATGGCCCTGATGATCCTCCGGCGATTCCAGCGGGCGGGGCACCGGCCCATCGCGTTGGTGGGCGGGGCCACCGGCATGATCGGCGATCCCAGCGGCAAGAGCGAGGAGCGGAACCTGCTGTCGGTCGAACAGCTCCGTGCGAATATCGCCGGCATCGAACCGCAGATGCGCCGGTTCCTCGACTTCGACGGCGCCACGCCCGCCGTGATGGTAAACAACTACGACTGGATGGGCAATTTCGGGTACCTTGAGTTCCTGCGAGACATAGGGAAGCACTTCCCGGTCAACGTCATGCTCACCAAGGACTCGGTCCGAAGCCGGCTGGAACGCACCGATACCGGCCTAAGCTACACCGAGTTCAGCTACATGCTGCTTCAAGCGTACGACTTCGTCCAGCTTTTCGACCAGCACGGGTGTGAAATCCAGGTGGGCGGCAGCGACCAGTGGGGCAATATCACGGCGGGAATCGACCTGGCCCGCCGGCTTCGCGGCGCGCAGCTTTACGGCATGACTTGCCCGCTGCTGACCAAGAGCGACGGGCAGAAGATGGGCAAAAGTGAGTCGGGCGCGCTGTGGCTCGACGCCGAGAAGACCAGCCCTTACCAGTTCTACCAGTACTGGATTAACCTTGACGACGCCGACCTGCCCGTCTGCCTTCGGTTCTTTACCGACCTGGGGCGTGAGGAGATTGACGGCGTGCTGGCGGAGCACGAGGCCGACCGCGGCCGGCGGACCGCCCAGCGCCGGCTGGCCACCGAGTTGACCCGCCTGGTCCACGGCGACGAGGGTTTGGCCATTGCCGAGCGGGCCACGCAGATATTCTTCGGGGCAGAGATCGGCGAACTGACCGATGCCCAACTGCGGGGCATCTTCGCCGATGTGCCCAGCCGGGAACTGCCGCAAGAGCGGCTACAGGGCGAGGGCCTGCCGATCGTCGAAGCCCTCGTTGCCGCCGGACTGGCCAAGAGCAACAGCGAGGCCCGGCGAACGATCACCCAGGGCGGTGCGTATGTCAACAACCGGCGGGCCGACGACCTCGACCGGCGGCTTGCGACCGCCGACCTGGTGGGCGGAGCCACCATCGTGTTGCGTACGGGCAAGAAGAAATACGGATTGCTGCGATTCGTGTGAGAAGTGGTAATGGAATGACCTGATCCCTATGCGAAAGCGACTTCGCACTGTTGTGTATATCCTTCTTGGCACGCTGGCCGCACTGGCGCTGGTGCTGCTGGGGGCCTACCAGGCGCTGGTCACCATGCCCGGCGAGTATCGCGCGGTCGTCGAGGCCGACCCGGAGCAGCAGCGCGAGGCCAGCGACGAACTGCTCCAGCAGGCTGCGGCCCTGGTCAGCGATCTTCGCCAGCAGCGCGACTGGGAGGCCTGGTTCACCGAAACACAAATCAACGGTTGGCTGGCGGTCGATCTGCTCGAGAACCACCCGAATGCCTTGCCCGAAGGCATTAGCGACCCCCGCGTGGTGTTCCGCGAGAAGACCGTCTCGATCTACTGCCGCACGCATCGCGGCGGGACCGAAACCGTGCTCACCCTGGTGGTTGAACCGTACCTCGACGAGCCGAACGTGCTGGGCCTTCGTTTCCGCAAGGCCCGAGCCGGCCTGCTCCCACTGCCGTTGGGCACCATCGTCGAGCAGCTTGGCGACGCCGCTCGCGACCTGGAACTGAGACTCATCTGGCGGCAAACCGACGGCGACCCGGTTGCCCTGGTGACCATCCCCGAAACGCTCGACGACGGCAAGGTCCTCCGGGTTGAGCACCTTGAAGTCCGTGACGGCGAACTGTACGCCGCCGGTAGCAGCAAATGAGCATGCTAGCCCGGATTATTCATATATGTAGGGTGGGTCAAGGTCGCGTGGGTCATTGGTGGGTCCGCACAAGCCGCAACCAAGCTAATTCACAGCCCGCTACCTAGAAGCACACCGGAAGCAGCGACCGATGACCCACCAAAGAAGCGGCTTGTTTGACCCACCCTACCTATCGTGAATAATCCGGGCTAGGCCGTCACTTTCCCCCGCACCGGTTCCGGTAGAGCGACGGATCGATCGCGTCCAGCATTCGACGGGGGTTGGGATGGCCGTCGAGAAACTCGCAGATTCGCGGGATTTCGCGCTGGGGCTGACCGATCAGGTTGTTGTAGCTGACCAACAGCAAACGCATGTGCGGCTGGAGCGGAATCCACTGCAGCAGCCGGTCCAGGTGGATCGTCAAAGACGCCTTGATCGTCCCAGTTGGTGGAACGGGCTGGTGGCGGCGCCGCAGCATCTTCTCCTGGGAAGCCAGAACCTCGTCCAAGTCGCGCTGCATGAACACGATCCGATAGTACTCCAGGGCAGGCAGGTCGTACAGCAATGCCGAGACCATCTTGACCGCCTTGCCGCGCGCCGCCGGAAGCCACGTGCTGTCCGACTTCGTCTGCTTGACGCGCTCGAACTCGTAATACCCGCGAGGGTTGTCGAGGTCGGCGGTGCGGCACTCGTCGGTCAGGGCAGGGATGCCGCCGCGGTCGAGCATTTGCATCATCAGCGACGTACCCGAGCGCGGCAGGCCGGAAACAACGACGATTTCAGGGGCAAGCGACATGCTACAGATCGACCCTCAGCAGCGGCTTTGCCGCAAAGGCGGCAAGCAGTGATACAACAAACCAATACACGAGCCACGAATCGGTGCCGCTGGTCCACGACGACCGCCCGGGATAGGCCACTTCGATCGACTGCACGGGCGAGTTTGCGGCGAACGGCGTCTCTCGCGGGTGCAGCAAGGCGGCCGTCCAACTCCATTCGGGCCGGCGCTGGCTGGTGGGCATGAACCCGTCGCCGACGGCCAGTTCCTTGTCGAACTCGGCGTCGCCGATCCAGAACGACAGGCGGTGCCGTCCCGGGGCCTTCGCCTGCACGTTCCAGCAGATCATGCGGCGCGGAGGAACCCGCACCGGGCTGCCCGTTGGCGCCCAGTCGCCCGAGCCGGCCAGTTCGACCTCGGGCAATGCTTCCGCTGCATCGCCGGCCAGGTAGACCGTCACGACGGCTTCCTCGCCCACGCGCAGCGGCCGCGCCTGATACCAAAGCCCAAGCTGCCCCAGCAGCAGGCACGTGGGCGGGAGCATGATCAGCATGGGAACAATCGACAAGGCCAGCAGCCTGCCCGCCGCCAGCAGGATGCGTCCTTGCGCCCGCAGCCCGACCCCGACGCTGTCCTTGAACAGCGACAAGGCCAGCATATTGGCCTTGATGTCGTTGCGCACGCGCCGGATGGCCGCCTGGTTGGACGTGACCTTGAACACCGCCAGCATGAGCACGCTGGTGACCGCGGCAACCAGCGTTGCCGAGGCCCAACCCGGCATGACGGCGATGGGCCACAGCACGACCTCCGCGCACGGCGTCACGACCGTGCTGAGCCAGACGATCAGTTGGGTCAACATGCTGCAACTCCGTTCACCGGGGACTGTCCCCTTCGCAACCAGTGGCAACAACTATCCGCGCCAGTATCGCCGGGACGAACATGCCGTCACTCCAGGTATCCGAGTCCGCGAAGCTGATCGGCGACCTGCCGCTCCGCATCATCGACGCTCAGGCGGTTCAGTTGACTTTCAAGGGCGTGTACAACGAATTCCTCGACGCTGCTATAGCCGGCCTTCACAGCCGCTTCCCGGGCGCGCTCGTACAAGTGTGAATCGATGGTGATCTTGGGCATAGGGGAACTCTTGTGTTGAATACGGTCTTCCGTGGGATAAGCTTCCAGCTTGTCATTTGCTATTGGGACCGCGAGTTCATGCATCTGGGTTTGCGCAGGCCATCACGAAATGACAAGCTGAAAGCTTGTCCCACGTTTGTCGTGTCAGAATAGGTTTTGTCCGCTGATTGTTGCAGGTGTGGGTAGACCGAACTCGGCGAGGATCGACGGGCCGAGGTCCACTAGCGACGGGTCGGCCGCCCGAATCGGCCGGCTGCAGCAGAGGATGCCCGGCACTTCGAGGGCGTCGGCACAGTGGTCGGCGCTCCAGGCCGCGGTGTTGTCCATCACGACGTCCGGAGTCAGCCCGCCAAGACACGTCTCCCACGACGCCCGATAACCGCGCGCGTAGCCGAGGATCAGGTCGGGCGCCAGCGCCGTGGCCTCGCCGGCATATACCTCGTCGGCACGATAGACGCGCCGGATGACCTGCCGGCCGTCGATATCGCGCACGGCCTGCAGCCGGGCGATCAGTTGCCGCGTGAGCCGTTGCTGCTCCTCGCCCGGCTCAACGATGCCATCCCGTTCCCGCTCCTTCAGGTTCAGGTACAACCCGTTGATGCCCAGTCCGTACGCCCGCGTGCGCGACCAGTCGGCGTCGTGCAGAATGGAGGAACATTCGCGGGGGTTGAGGTATCCGAAGTCGCGCAGCCAGGAATTGACGTTGAACTGCCGGCCGAAATTGGCGAACCCGTGATCGCTCATCACGATGACCGTCGCCTTGCCGGCGTAACGGCCGCAAATGTCGCCCACGACCTCGTCGAGCCGCCGGTACAGTTGCCTGATGTGGCCGAAACGCTTTTCGGTCTCGCCGGCCGAGCGGGTTGGATGCTGCTGTCCGCCGGGATTCCACCAGAACATGTGTGATTGCAGGTCGCTGCTGGAAAAGTAGAAGAACAGCAGGCCGTCGTCGTAGTCGGT
Organism: Thermoguttaceae bacterium; assembly: GCA_034005525.1. Classification (GTDB taxonomy): domain Bacteria; phylum Planctomycetota; class Planctomycetia; order Pirellulales; family Thermoguttaceae; genus PWXP01. The sequence goes on from JAVEUP010000111.1 coordinate 5,823, forward strand.
CAGTGCATGTTCCAGCATCGCCAGCCGCTCTTCGAGCACCATGGTCGCCTGGGCGAGGAACTCGTCGGCGTTGAAGACGCCGTTCGAGTGGGCGTTGTAGTCTTCCCGGAAGCCGGTCGTGTAGAACAGCCCGGTCTTGTCCGCCACTTCGGCAACGAAGCCGGGCGGCTCCGAAAGCTGCACGGCGGGAGCGGAAGGATCGACGTTGATGGGCGTGACGTACAGGCGGAACGTCGGCGATACCTCTTGCAGCAGGAACCGGCAGATGCCGCCGACGCGGCTGTCGGGCAGCGGGCCGGGCGCCGAGAGCGAGAACTGAATGCGGGTCCATCGGCTCCATTGTCCCGGGTGGAGCACGATCTTCTGCCCTTGCACCTCCACCAGCGCGGCATCGGATGCCCAGTCGCGATGCACCTCGAACCCGACGGCTGTCGGCGCCGGCGTCTTGAGCATGCTGTTTTCCGGCCCGAGGAGCGTCGCCCTGGCCGTATCGCCCTCGAATGCCAGGCGAGTGCGCTTTCCGCCGGGCTCGTCGACGCCGTCGGCCGGCGCGTCCTCGCTGAAGTACTGGTACGTGCCGTAGGTTCCCATGAGGTCGGGCGTGCCCATGCCCGAAATGCAGCGGTGGTTCCGGTACTGCGACGGCGTTGCAGGGTAGTTCGACGGCAGGTCGTAGAAAGTCGATGGGACCCCGGCCGCGTCGAGGTAGTGCCAGAACGGCGTCCCCTCGCGCCGGAGGACGGTTCTCGCAGGCTTGTGCCCGAAAGGCCAGAAGTCGAGTTGCAGCCGGTGGTCGCCGAGGTCGAAGCCGCCCTCGCCGGGCAGCGTTTCGGCCGCCGAGAAGAATGGCATGCACGGGTCTTCCGGGCGCCGGTGGATGAAGTCGAAGATACCGTGCGAGCCCGGCCCGGAGCCGTTGATGAAGTTGGCCCACGCCACCGGACTTTGCGGCGGGATGCTGGTGTGCAAGCTGCTGAAACTGCCGGAAGCAGCCATCCTCGCCAGATTCGGCAGCAGGCCCTCGCGCATCATGGCGCTGCACAGCCCCGGGTCCATGCCGTCAATACCGATGATAATGACCTTTTTGCCGAGGCCGCGCGCAGCGCGCCGGGCACTGCCAAGCCAGTAGCCTGCACCGGCAATGCCCGCAACGCTCGCTGCGGCGGCGCCAGCCAGCAATCCTCTGCGCGAGATGCGTTGCCCGTTCGGTTGGTTCATGAACACACCTGCGGTTCTCCAAGAGCTATCGGTTGGCCGTCCATGTAATCCGGCACGGGTACGCCGAACACTTGCAGTACGGTGGGCCCGACGTCCAGCAGCCGCGGCTGCTCGCTCTCGATCCTGCGGTTGCAGAAGAGTACGCCGGGCACCAGCGACGGATCGACGCAATGATCGCCGCTCCACGCCTTCGTATTGTCGTGGAACACCTCGCGGCTGGTGCGGCCGATGGCGGCATCCCACGACGCGCGATACCCGTGGGCATATCCGACAATCAGGTCGGGCGCCCGGCCTTTGTACGGCCCCCGATAGACCTTCGCCGCCCGGTACACCCGCTTGACCGCGGCATCGCCGGAAAGTGGATCGGCAAGCCCGGCAAGCTTGCCGGCGATTTCGTCGCACAGCGCGTCGGCTTCGTCGCCCGGCTGGACAATGCCCCGGTCGAACTTGCCACGCAGGTTCACGTACACGCCGGCAAGCCCGATGCTGAACGCTTTGGTCCGGGACCAATCGACGCCGGCAAGGTAGTCTTCGCCGCGGCGGGCATCGTCGACCACGAGGTAGCCGTTCTCCTCGAGCCAGCGGTTCAAGTCGACGCCCCGGCGGAACGCGTTAAAACCGTGGTCGGAGACCACCATCAGCAGCGTGTCATCCCGCCGGCATCGGTCCATCACGCGGCCGACGAGCGAGTCCATTCGCACGTACACGTCTTCAATAGCGGTTTGCGGAGCGGCAGGCACGTCGGCGGAACCGCCGGCCGCCTGACCGTTGCCGTGATGCCGCCAGAACATGTGCTGCACGCGGTCCGTGCCGTCGAACACGCAAACGCACAGCCCGCGAGGCATCTTCTCCAGCGTATCGAACAGCATCGCCTCGCGCTCCCGCTCGATCGCCTCGCACTGCCGGAGGAATTGCCCGTCGTCCAGCACGCCCTCGCTCAGCGCCCACGTGTCCTCGGCCAGTCCGAGCGTGGCGAACGGCCCCTGCCGCTTGGCAAGGTAGATCGGGTACACCGCCGGGTAGCCGATCGGCAGGGCCGGCGCCTCCGGGTCGATGTGGACAGGCGTCACGTACAGGTCGACGTTGGGAGTTGTGCTCAGCAGCACGGCGCGGCACACGCCGCGCACCGATGCGCCGGCCCCCGCCCGAAACCGAACCGGAATCCAAGGGCTTTGCTCGCCCAGCCGCAGCGCATGCGTCTGGCCGTCGATGCGGAGCGAGGCGGTTTCCGGACCGGTGATCGTCACCGCAACTTCCAGTGCCAGCGGCCCGCGGTCGGGCCTGGTCGGGTGCGGCGGGCCGATCAGCCGGCAGGTCACTACGTCGCCGTCGCGCCGCACGTATTGCACGTCGCCGCCGGTCTTCTTTGCCCCGTCCGGCGGCCGGGTCGTGAACAGGGAGAACGTCCCTTGCGTACCGCGCAGATCGGGCACGCACATGGCGGAAAGCTGCACGCCGCGCAGCTTCTCCGGCGGGAAGGTGACGGGCACGCGAAGAACCCCGCCCGGTATGCCGTAGTCGCCCAGAATGCTCCAGAATGGCCTGCTCTTGCGCAGCAACCGGACGTCGGGCTTGCCGAGCTTCATGCGAATCGGGCCGAAACCGATCGAACGGCGCGGCGGCCGGATTTCGACGGAACTCAGCTTCGGCTGGTACGTTCGCTCGTCGGGCGTCAGGAAATCGAAGATGTTATGCTTGCCGGGGTTCACGCCCGTCTGGAACGACGACCACGCGACGGGCGAGATAGGCGGCAGCGTACTGCCCAGCGGCTTGAAGCCGCCCCGGTCGCGCAGGGCCGCCAGCCGGGGCAGCTTCCCTTCGGCCAGCAGCTTGTCGGTCAGCCGGTAATCGAGTCCGTCGAGGCCCAGAATGATCACCCGCTTGAAGCGCGGCTTGCCCGGCAGACGCCGGCGGAACAGGAAGCGTGCGAGCCGGCGCACCGGCCAGAACAGCAGCATGACGATCGCCGACAGCACGGCGCCGAAGACGGCCAGGAACGATCCGGCCAGCGCGAACCCGGCGCCCGGCCCAATGTATGCCATCGCAACGTCGGGCAGCAAGACCACAGGGAGGATCGCGGAGAGCGGAATTGTTGGTGGACCTGGCATCGCCGTGTCGTTGGGTCTTGGTTGTCGTGGAAAATTCTTCTGCCGGTTTGCGCCTCGTCGTTATACACAAGTTGCAGGCGCCACCGGCCGGCTTGCCCGGCCTGGAGCGGTGGTCAGTCGGCTAACGCGGTGCCCCAAGTCTCCTATCTCCCCTGCATGTTGCCGCCGCCTCCGGCGGCGGCAACATGCAGGGGAGATACTCAAGGGCATCGTGCCTGTTAGCTGACTGACCACGGCTCCCGCGGGACAAGCCCGCAAGTGGCCCTCTGTACGACTCGAACGTGTGTATTACGATGAAAGCTTCCCCGGGAGAGCTTCGCGTTTGTGGCTAGACATTTCAGCCTGTGACACCGAACGTAATCTCGGGCATGCCGAGGGCATTCGGCGTTACTCGCGGGGCGACAGTTTTCGTCCGGCCAGGCCGGGATAGTCGACCGCGTAGCGATGGCTGCGGAACAAGCCGCCTCCGCCAGGTCCGCCTCCACCCGGCCCGCGGCCGCCGCCGGGTCGGCCACTGCCGGGCGCGGCGTCGCCATCGGGATTGTCGGCCGGTCCGCCGCTGGGCATACCGGGCGGCGGGCCGAAACCGCCGCGCCGCCCGCCCCCCGGCGGACCGAAACCGGGCGGACCGAAACCGGGCGGACCAAACCCGGGCATGCCGAACCCGGGACCGCGGGTAAACGCGTTCTGCATCTCGGCAAGCTGCGCCTTCTGCGATTCTGTCAGGATTTTCGCGAGTTTCGCGTCCGTCTCGGCCTGGAGCTTCGCGAAAGCTTGCTCTTGGGCGTCGGTCATTTGCAGGCCGCGCCGGATGAACTCCGGCAGGATTTCGCCGACGCGCGGCATGCTGAACCCGGGAAAGCCCGGGCCTCCGGCGTCGTGCCGGTATTCCCATACGATGTCCCCGTCGGCGGTCACTTCGAACAACCGCCCCTGGTTGCCGGAGCAGATGAAGGTATTGCCATTGGGCAGCCGATGGGCGCCGGAGACGAACATCGACAGGAAGCTCGATTTGTCCGGCGCGCTGTAGCTCCATGCCGCCTTCTCCGGGCCGAAGGCAAGGAACTCCTCGCGGGCGTACAGTCCGCTGTTCATCAGCGGCAGCACCACCTCGTCGACCGACGAGTAGTGACCGTCGGGCCTTCCCGCGCCGTTGTTGAACACCAGCATGTTGCCTGCACCGGGCAGCCCCTTCGGAATCCAATGGGCCGAGTGCTGCCCGAACAGGCGCTGATCTACGTTGGAGCCGTTGCGATACGCCCGCGGATTGCCCCAGCGGTAGAGCAGGTCGCCCCCCTTGCCGCTTCGTCCGCCGGAAGTGGACGCGGCCTCGGCGGTAGTTGTGCTATGGTCGATGATCCAGACCTCGCTGAACCCATGCACGCTGATCATGATCTGGTCCAGTTCGGCGTTGTACGCGACCGAGTTCGTATGCATCCAGTCGCCGCCGCCGGGCCCGCCCGGTCCGCCGCCGAAGCCGCCGCCGGGAGCGCGGTCGGCCCGGTCCGGACGCTGCACGTCGTCGGGTCCGGGGCGGGCGTCTTGGGGCGGGCCGGCCTGCCGGTCGTCCGGCCGCGCTCCGCCGCCGATGTAGCCCAGCGCCCGCAGTTGGGCGACCTGCTGCGGATCGGCCAGCGCCGCGGTCATCATGTGCGTACTGAAGTTGACGTCGATCCGTTCGGGATGCTCCGAGACGTCGCCGTAATTCGGTTTGGACGGGTCCACGTCCTGGATCAGGTGGTCCCAGGCGTTCCATCGCCAAACGATTTCGCCGGTTGTCTTGCCGGTCGGCTTGACTTCAAGAATGCAGTCCGGCCGGAGTTGGCCGCGGATCGTCTCCGGCCGGCGGCCAGCCGCAATCGCCTCTTCGGCCGTCTTCAGGTCGGCGGCGACGACCAGCACGTTTCCGTTGGGCATCGGGTAGATATCGTGGTGCGGCTGCAGCCGGTCGGTCGCAAGGGCGAAGTCCCAGGCCAGTTCACCGTCCCAGGTGAACCGTTGGATTCGGCCACCGGCCGCCGGGGCGCCGAACCCGGCGCCGCGGTCGGCCGCCGGCCGCAGCAGGTCGCCGTTGTGCAGCAGGTACGCACTCGACGCCGGCGTGTAGTCGCTCTTCCACTCGTGGACCACGCGGCCTTGCATGTCGAGCAGGTACGTTCGGGTCGCGTTCATCGGCGCAATGAGCGAATAGCCCTCAAACGCGCCGGGCTTGTGGATCAGCACGCTCTGCGCCCCTTGGGGCGCGGCGCTCTGCGGGGGCGGCTGTGCCGCGACGCGCTAACCGCCGCTGAACACGGCAAACAGGACAAGCGCCACCATGGCCGTTGACCGCGAAAACCTCATCATTGCGTCCATCTCCGAGTGTTGTGGGGGTGACTTAGCCGGGCGGGCACCAGAACAATATGCGACATCGGCGAAGAATTGGGGCCAGGCAGCGAGATTGCCCGACTACTGGCTGCGCATCGCGGCCAGCGAGCGCTGCTCGATCTGGTCCAGCCGGTCACGATCCGGCGGCTCCGACCCGCGGATTCGGCTGGAAGCCTCGCAAAACAGGATGTGGCATTCGAGCGGGTCCAGCCAGGGGACCGGCAGCTTTTCGAGGCCCCCTTCGGACAGTGCCGAAGTCCACTCGTCCAGCGCCTGCCGGGCCTCGGTCAGCGCGTGCTCCGCCTCGGCATCCTGCCCCAAGCCGTGGTGGGCCATCGCCAGAAGCGGAAGGGCGGCACGGCCGGAGGGAAACCGCAATCCGGCATCGGCCGCCTGGCGCAATCGCTGCACCGCGGGTTCGAAGTCGCCGGCCCGAAAGTGCGCCAGGCCCGCGGCATACCACAAGAACTCGGCAGGCAACCCGCGACGCCAGGGCGGTTCGCGGCCCGGCGGGGGACGGTTTCCCGGTGGCTCGTGGTCCGGCGGCCGCGGCGGAAACGGCGGCGAGCCCGGAAACGGCGGCCCGATGCCGTGCGGCTGGGTTGCAAGCAGCCGCTCCACGCGATCGGCCAGCGTGCGTGCGTCGCCCGCGCCGCGGTCCTGCCCGATCAGCAGGCTGCGGACCGCGTAGCTCACCAAGGCCGGATCGTCCGATTGTTCGAGTTGCTCGCGCAACGTGCGGCAAACCGTCCGATAGGCGTCGTTGTCGCCGGCGTAGACGCACAACTGCGGCACGCCCCACCAGCCGGGATTGTTTGCCGGGGCGCCCAGCTTCAGTGCCTTGGCAAAATCGCCCGCGGCCGCACGCCACGCCCCGCGCTGGATATAGAACGAACCCCGCCCGGACCACGTCAGATAGTGATCCGGCTGCAACTCGGTGGCCTTCGTGAACTGAGCCAGCGCCAGGCTGAATCGCTCTTCATGGGCATTCGCGCGGGCGCTGTCCAAAAGCACATTGTCTTCTTTCAGGCGGTTGGCAAACTCGACGGCCTCCTGGCGCAATCCCTCGGCTTCGGCCCGGGCGCGCGTTGCACGTACGGCCTGCCACGTACTGACCGACGTTCCGACAATCAGCGCCGCCAGTACCAGCGACGCCGCCGTGAACGTGACCCGGTTGCGCCGGACGAACTTGCGGAACCGGTACCACTGCGACGGAGGCCGCGCGACGACCGGCTGCTGGTCGAGGTACCGCTGTACGTCGCTGGCAAGGTCGGCGGCCGTGTCGTACCGGCGTTTCCGGTCCTTCTCCAGTGCCTTCATGACAATCCAGTCGAGGTCGCCCCGCAGCGTGGTTGCCCGCAGCCGGGGATCGGAACGCCGATTCGCCGCGTCCATGGTGATCGTCTGGGCGAGCGTCGAAAGGCGCAAACTGGGGCGCGGCGGCTCTTCTTCGCGAATGATCCGCCGCAGTTCGTCGAACGAAGCGGCGTGCAGGCGCCGCTGATCGAACGGCGTGGTGCCGGTCAAGCGCAACCCGGCGGCGGACCGGCTGCTGCTGATCGGCAACGTAGACCTGGCCGAAGCCCCCCTCGCCGATTTTCTCCATCAGCCGGTAATTGCCAATCACCTCGCCGGTGCGTTCGGGCGCCGTTTCCGGCCAACCGGCGCGGAACGCCGAGGTAGCGTTCAGGCCGAGCACGTCCACGGCTTCGTCCAGTTGCCTGCGCAAACGGACACCGGAATCACCCTCCTCATCGAGGACGTTTTGCGACCGGTTGTGCGCGGCGAGCAGCTCGTCGACCGCCCTGCGCAGCGCCGGGTCGCCGCCGCACGCTTCGGCCAGGTAGGCTTCGCGCTCGGGCTGGGAAGTGCAATCCAGCGCCGACAGGAAGATCGACTTTTCGTGCCCGGCCGGCATTTTTGCAGTCCGTCCGTTCAAGGAACTCGGCAAATGGTGGTTCGGAAAGCCGTAACCGTTCACGGGGCGGCGCAGGCAGTTTTCTCCGCTCCACGCGAAGGGGACAGTCCCATTTTCGCGGCGGAAACGGCGAATGATTGGCAAGAACGCCCCCTGTGCCGCGAAAATTGGGACAGTCCCCTCCGTGAACGGTTTCGGAAAGCCTTCCGCATAATATGCGACATTCTCGCCTCGATGGGGCCAATCGCCGCCCCGGTTCCGCAAGTTATTCCCGCTCGATCTCGCGTTGCAGCCATGCGCGGGCATAGCTCCAGTTCCGCTTCACCGTTCGCGGCGAAACGCCGAGCGCGGCGGCGGCCTCCTCGACTGTAAGCCCTCCGAAGTAGCGCAGCATGACCAGCTTGAAGGCATCGGGGTCTTCCACCTCCAGCTTCTTGAGGGCTTCGTCGAGCGCCAGGAGGGACTCGGCCGGCTGCGACTGCGATTGGGCGAGGGCGTCGTCGAAGCTGACGCGCATCCGGTCGCCGCCCCGTTTGAGGGTTGCCTTGCGCCGGGCGGCCTCGATGAGAATCCGGCGCATGGCCTCGGCCGCCGCCGCGTAGAAGTGTCCCCGGTTTTCCCAGCCGCCGGCCGCCCCGTCGCCGACCAGGCGGAGGTAGGCCTCATGCACCAGGGCCGTCGGTTGGAGTGTATGACCGGCCGCCTCTTGCGTCATCTTCTGCCGGGCCAACCGGCGCAACTGGTCGTAGACAAGCGGCAATAGCTGTTCCGTGGCCGACGGATCCCCCCGCCCAATCGCCTCGAGAAGCAGCGTGATATTCTGATCAGTCACTTCGCACCCCGGGAGTCCGGCACTGGGCTATCGAATTTGCGCCGTCGGCATTCTCTTCCAACTGTTTCAATTGCTCGAGCAGATTAGCCGGCACGGTGAAAACCATCACTCTGCCCCGCTTCTTCATGTTCAGCAAGCCGCAGTCCTTCAATTCGAGCAGGTCGGTGCGGGCAGTCTGATGCACGACGTTGTGGCTCTTCGCGTGGCCGTAAAAAGTATACTCGTGGTGTGGATGTTTCATCGCGTGCAGAATCAGTGCTGCTTGCCGATGGTTGAAAAACCCGAGCGCCCGCACCTGTGCCGTGGCAGCACGGACTTCCGCCGTCTTCCGATCAATGTAGGCGTGCAACTCGTCTACAGCTTGCCGGATTGCCTTGCTCTGCGCCAGGACGAAGTAGGTCAAATCGTTATCGTCCGTCTCGCTGTAGAGGAACGACATCCCGTACTTCACCGGGGCTTTCTTCAGGATCCGTGAGATCGAGATGAACTCAAACAACCAGTAACCGGCATGGAGCATGGCCCAGTAGAACAATGCACGTGCCGTGCGCCCATTACCGTCCACGAAGGGATGATCGTAAGCGAGCCAGAAATGAAGCACAATGGCCCGCATTGCCGGATGCAGGAAGAACCCGGGCGTCCTTCCATTTGCGAAATCGCACATTGCAGCCAGACGTGCAGGCAATTCCTCGGCGGCAGGCGGATCGTGAAATACCTCGCCGAAGTCGTCGCCCACCACGCGTTGCTCATCCGGCCTGCGCAATCGTCCCGCCGCCGCCGGGTCGTCGAGCGTTCTCTCGGTTACGAGCCGGTGGATGTGGAATACCATGTCCGGCGAAAGGGCACTCGCCTGCAACTCCACGATCCGTTGCATGGTCAGGTAGTTGTTCAGGATCATCCGCTCGCCGATATCGTGCGGCGTCCGTCCCGTACGGATCATCTCTTTGGCGACTTCGCGGGTTACGACAGCTCCTTCCAGTTGGCTCGACGTGACGGCTTCCTCGATGAGTGAACGAATCAGATATCGATCTCGCGTCTGCGGATTGGTTACCGGCTCCCAAGCACCGATGGAACGTCCCGCGCGCACATCAATGTCGTGAAGTTCAGCCTGAATGAGGTCGGGGACGCCAACCCGGAACGCGTTCCCCTGCTTGTCGAGAAGCGGAAGCGGTTTCAGCAAACCCTCGCGTCGCAACTTGATCCCGAGCCACCACTCCTCGGGAGACAGCCCCCCAGGAGGAACTAGATGACGCAGCTTGTCCCAATGCAGATAGTCGGTCCGGGGTTCCGTGGCAAGTCGCACAATCTCACCCAGCCGAACCGATTGCGTGGATTGTGCAAGCAAATCCCCGTATCTCGGCGGTGTTCTTGGCTTCTTCATTTGGGCAAGTACTAACGATGTACTAAAGCATACCAGATTAGCATTATCCTGGCAAGTGCTAATCTAGCACATATTAGCAGATGATTAGCATTTCCCGAACAGCCAGCAAAAAGGGGGGGCGACGGAATCCGTCGCCCCCCGGGTTGGCATCGAAGCAGGAGAACCCGGCCTCGGTCAATTCACACCGGCTTGCCGGTGAAGTTGGTCAGGGCCTTCATGTAGTTGCCGCGTTCAAAGGCGGCGGGTTGGGGGCAGTTCTGCTGGCTCATGCTGCCGCGAAGCTGATCGACGGAGTCGTACTCCTTTTCGAGCATCCAGGCGGTCAGGTCGCGGATCATCCGGCTGATGTGTTCAAACCCGTTGAGGTAGATGGTCGAGGCCACCTGCGCCACGTCGGCGCCGGCCAGGAGCACCTTGGCCAGTCCCGCCCCGTCATGGACGCCGCCGGTGACGGCCAGCGACGCGCTGACGCGCCCCCGCAAGATGGCCACCCAGCGGAGCGGCAGCAGCATCTCTTGCGGCGCGCTGAGTTCCAGGTGGGGCGACGTTTCCAGCGACTTGATGTCGATGTCCGGCTGCAGGAACCGGTTGAAGACCACCAGGCCGTCCGCCCCGGCCTCGGCCAGCTTCAGGCACATGTTGCCCGGCGAACTGAAGTAGGGGCCCACCTTGACCGCCAGCGGGATCGAGATCGACTGCTTCACGGCGGCCACCAGGTCGGTGTACCGCTTCTCGACGTCGGCGGCCGGGGCGTCCACGTCGGCCGCGATGAAGTAGACGTTCAGTTCCAGGGCGTCGGCCCCGGCGTCTTGCATCATCTTGGCGTACTTGACCCAGCCGCCGGTCGACGTGCCGTTGAGGCTGGCGATGATGGGCATCGACACGGCTTTCTTGGCCGCGGTGATGTGGTCGAGATACGTGGCCGTTCCCGAACGGTACTCGCCCGGATCGGGATACCAGTGCGAATGCTCCGCGTAGAACTCAGAGCCATACTCGCAGGCGGCCAGTAGTTCGGCCTCCTCATGCTCAATCTGCTCCTCGAACAGCGATGCGATCACGGCTGCGCCGGCGCCGGCCTGTTCCAGCCGCTCGAGCCACTCGATTTGCAGCGTGAGCGGACACGCGGCAACGACCAGCGGGTTTTGGAGCTTCAGGCCAAGATACGTGGTGCTTAAGTCAGCGCTCATGCGTTCACCTCCTTTTCCGATTTCGCGGCTTCCACTCCGTTGCCACCTCCGCTTCCGCCACCCGGCGGCATCGCGGCCAGGTGCGAGTAGAGCTGCCACCGGACGTCAATGTCTTCCTGGCCCAGTTTCAGCAGCCTTTCCGACTGCTCCGGCTTGCTGCGCGCGAGCATGGCGAAACGAGCCTGCTTCAGCGCAAAGTCTTTGAAGGCGCCCTGCGGCGGTTTGCTGTCGAGGCTGAAGGGCTTCGGCTCGCGCGGGTCGTAATGGTACAACGGCCAGTAGCCGCACTGGACGGCTTCCTTCTGTTGCTGCATGGCGGTTGCCATATCGATACCCCAGCCGATGCAGTGGCTCAAGGCGATAATCAGCGAAGTACCCCGGTATGCCTCGGCTGCCCGGATGGTGCGCAATGCGTGCATCGGGTTGGCGCCCATGGAGATTTGGCCGACGTAAACGCAGCCGTAGCTCATGGCGATCATGCCGAGGTCCTTCTTGCGGCTCGGCTTGCCGGCAGCGGCGAACTTTGCCACCGCCCCGCGCGGCGTGGCCTTGCTGGCCTGTCCGCCCGTGTTCGAGTACACCTCCGAGTCCAGGACCAGGATGTTCAAGTCGCGGCCGGAGGCGAAGATGTGATCCAGCCCGCCGAAGCCGATGTCGTAGGCCCAGCCGTCGCCGCCGAAGCTCCAGATGCTCCGCCGGATCAGGTATTCCGCCGAGCCCAGTAGTGCCTTTGCGTCGGGATTGTCGAGCGACTGAAGCTTCTTCTTCAGTTCGGCGACCGCCGCCCGCTGCTTGGCAATCTCTTCGTCGGTCTCCTGCCGGTTGTTGATCAGTTGCGCGACCAGGTTGTCGCCCAACTTTGAGGCCAACTTCTGCAAGAGAATGGTGGCGTATTCGATCTGCTGATCGACGCCCAACCTCATGCCGAAGCCAAACTCACCGGCATCTTCGAACAGGGAGTTCGACCAGGTCGGCCCGTAGCCTTCGGCATTGGTAGTGAACGGCGTGCAGGGCAGGTTGCCGCCGTAAATGGAGGAGCAGCCGGTCGCGTTGGCAATCATCATGCGATCGCCGACGAACTGCGTAATGAGTTTCACGTACGGTGTCTCGCCGCAGCCGGCGCAGGCACCGTTGAACTCGAACAGCGGCTGCAAGAGTTGGGAGCCCTTGATCGTATCGGCCTTGACCGTGTGCCGGTCCGGATAGGGAAGCGTCTCGAAGAACGCCAGGTTCTGCCGCTCGCGCTCGAGGTGGTCGAGTTTCCACTCCATGTTGATGGCCTTGCGGCCGGCAACCTGTTTGTTCTTCGCCGGGCACACGTCCACGCACAGGCCGCAGCCGGTGCAGTCGTCCGGATACACCTGGAGGCGATACTTCCAACCCGGATACTCCTTGGTCTTGTAGTCGGCCGTCTCGAAGCTCTCCGGCGCGCCGGACAGATGGGCCGGATCGAATACCTTCATGCGGATCGTCGCGTGCGGACAGGCAAGCGAGCACTGGCCGCACTGAATGCAAACGTCCTTGTCCCAGATGGGGATATCCTGGGCAATGCTCCGCTTCTCGTACTTCGTCGTGCCGGTGGGGAACGTCCCATCGACCGGGAACTTGCTCACCGGGATGTAATCGCCCCGGTTGGCAATGATTTCGCCGAGCACCTCCTTGACGAACTCCGGCGCGTCGTCCGGTACCGAAGCCACGCGGCGCTTGGACGAGGTAACCTTTCCGGGCACCCTGACTTCTTTGAGCGATCCCAGCGCACCGTCCACCGCGGCGTAGTTCCGATTGAGAACTGTTTCGCCCCGCTTCCCGTAAGTGGCCTTGATGGCCCCTTTAATCTGCGCGATGGCCTCCTCTTCAGGCAGAATCCCCGACAACTTGAAGAAGCACGTCTGCATGACCGTGTTGATGCGGACGCCCATCTGGGCCTCCTTGGCCACGTGGTACGCGTCGACTACCCAGAACTTCAGCTTCTTGTCGATGATCTGCTGCTGCGTTTCGGCGGGAAGCGAGTCCCAAACCTCGTCCGGACCGAAGGGGCTGTTCAACAGGAAAGTCGCGCCCGGCTCGGCCATTGCCAGTACATCGAGCCGGTCGGGGAAGTGCGACTGGTGGCACGCCACGAAGTTCGCGCTGTGGACCAGGTAGGAGCCTTTGATAGGCCGCGGGCTGATGCGCAGGTGCGAGACAGTAAGCGACCCGGCCTTGCGCGAGTCGTACACGAAATACCCCTGCGAGTACTTGGGCGTGTTTTCGCCCACAATCTTGCACGTGTTGCGTACGGCGCCCACCGTGCCGTCGCTGCCGAGGCCGAAGAAAACGGCCCGGGTCACGTCGTCGGCCTCGGTGGAATAACTCTCATCAAAGGGCAGACTCGTGCCGGTCACGTCGTCGATAATGCCCACAGTGAAGTGATTGCGGGGCTCTGGCTTGGCCAACTCGTCGAAGATGGGCTTGACCATGGCAGGGGTGAACTCTTTCGAGCTGAGGCCATAACGGCCGCCGACCACCTTCGGAACCGAACCGGCAGGGCAGTATTCGGTAACCGCGGTAAGAACGTCCTGGTGGAGCGGCTCGGCAGCGCAGCCGGGCTCCTTGGTGCGGTCGAGTGCGGCGATGGTCTTCACCGTTTTGGGAAGGGCCTCGATAAATGCCTTGCCGTCGAATGGGCGGTACAGACGGACTTTTACCAGGCCGACTCGCTCGCCCTCAGCCACCATTTTCTCGACCGTTTCCTCAACCACGCCGCAGCCGGAAGTCATTAGTACAATGACCCGATCTGCATCGGGGGCGCCGACGTAATCGAACAAGTGATATTCCCGGCCGGTCAGTTTGGCGAACTCATCCATGGTCTCCTGAACCAGTCCCGGCACCTTCGCATAGAAGGGGTTGCACGCCTCGCGCGCTTGGAAGAAGTGGTCGGGGTTCTGGGCCGTGCCGCGCAGCACCGGCCGCTCGGGAGTCATCGCCCGCTGCCGGTGGGCGCTGACCAGGTCCATGTCGATCATGGCCCGGCAATCGTCCTCGGTAAGCTGCTCGACCTTGTTCACCTCGTGCGAGATGCGGAACCCATCGTAGAAGTGGACGAACGGCACCCGGCACTTTAGCGTTGCCGACTGCGCGATCAGTGCGATATCTTGCGACTCTTGAATGGAGCCGCTGGCCAGCATAGCCCAGCCGGTGGAACGGCAGGCCAGCACGTCGCCGTGATCGCCGAAGATCGACAGGGCGTGGGTGGCCACGGTCCGCGCGGTCACGTGAAAGACCGTGGGCGTCAGTTCGCCGGCGATCTTGAACATGTTGGGGATCATCAGCAGGAGACCCTGCGAGGCCGTGAAGGTGGTCGTAATCGCCCCGGCCTGCAAGGCGCCGTGGACCGCGCCGGCGGCCCCGGCCTCGCTCTGCAATTCGACTACGTGAGGTACGGAGCCGAAAATGTTCTTTCGTCCGGCGGCGGCCCAGGCATCGGGCATCTCGCCCAGCCCCGAGGACGGCGTGATCGGATAGATCGCCGCCACCTCGTTGCATAAGTGGGCGATATTCGCCGTCGCCTCGTTCCCGTCGATGGTCACAAAGCGTCGTTCAGCCACAATTAGCTCTCCTAAAACTACGAGTTGGGTAGATTTCGCAGCAGTCGCCACGGCAAAGCAGCTCTCAGGCTCCGCCTTTCGGGAAGACCCGATCCCGGAGTGGTATAGGCTACCTAAAAAGAAGGTATATGCCGCAGAGGCTGCCCGCGTTTCGCGTCGGCGCTAGCAGGCCGCAGGCGTCAAGCATTGCGTAAACCAGCCAGCATAATGCAGCATGCTCTTGTCTGCAAGGGGGACAGCCCCCTGAAACAGGACGCCGCTAAAGATACTCCTGATACGCAGGCGTGATGATCAACTCGGGCACCACCACGTTGGGTGGCAGCTTGGCCAGGGTGACGACGCAAGCGGCGATATCGGCGGGATGGAGCATGCGGGCTCTCTGTTCCGCCGGCACCGGAACGGGGCGGTGGGCGAGAATCGGCGTTTCCGCCTCGCCGGGGTGAATGCTCGTGATGCGGATGCCGTTGGGCCGCTCTTCCAGGCCGACGGCCGTGGCCAGGCCGGCCGCGCCGAACTTCGATGCGCAGTAGCCTGGGCCGCCCAGCGGGTGCGCCCGCTTGCCCGATATCGAGCAGATGCTCACAATCAGCCCGTCCCGCCGCTGCCGCATTCCCGGCAACACGGCATACAACACGTTGTAGAGCCCGGTGCAATTGACAGCCAAAAGGCGATCGAAGTCGGCAGGGTCCAACTCGCACATCTTCCGCCGGGCCACGTTGATCCCGGCACTGTTGACCACGATATCAAGCGGCCCGAGTTGCTCGATGGTCCAAGCCACCAGGTCCCCGACGCCGTCGCGGTCGGTCACGTCGCAGGAGCGACTAACCATGGCTGGGCGCCCGTCGAACTGTCGCGCCGCTTCTTCCAGCTTCCGCCCGTCTCGGCCGGAAATTGCCACGCGGCAGCCTTCGCGAGCCAGTGCCAGCGCGATGCCCAGCCCGATGCCGCTCCCGCCGCCGGTGACCAGCGCCGCTTTCCCCTGTAATTGCATTTCCAGGCTCCCTTTCGCGCTCATTGCCTATCAAGTCAAAGGCATCACCCCAGAAATCGGTTGCCGTATCACGGCTTGAGAATCACCTTCATCAGCCCTTCGCCGCCTGCCTTCAGACGCCGAAACCACGCCGGCCCCTCGACCAACGGCGCCACGGCGCTGATGAGCGGGCCGACGTCGATCGCGCCGCGCGCCATCAGATCGAGGCAGGCCGGATATTCGCCACAAGAGGCGCACGAGCCATGCAAGGTCAACTCGCGCGTGACGGCCGCTTGGAGCGGAAGGTCAACGTGCGGTGAAAGGTTCCCGACCAGTGCAAGCTGCCCGCCCTTGCGCAGGCACGCCACGGCCGTCTTCACCGTGGTCGAAATCCCGACCACCTCGTAGGCCAAATCGGCGCCGCGGCCGCCCGTCCGGCGCAGCACCTCGGCCGGGACGTCGACCTGGTCGGGCCGCAACCCGGCATCGGCGCCCAGCGTGCAGGCCAGGTCGAGACGGCGCGGGTCCAGGTCGACGGCCAGAATCTGCCCGCAACCCGCCACACGCAGCGCCTGAATCACCAGCAGCCCGATCATACCGGCGCCCACGACCACCGCGGTATCGTCCAGTCGGACGCGGGTGCGGTTGACCGCGTGGAGCGCGACCGACAGGGGCTCGACCATGGCGCCCTGCTCGAAGCTCACAGCGTCGGGCAAGCGGTAGAGGATGCGCTGCGGCACGGCCACGTACTCGGCGAACGCGCCGTCGCGGCGGTATTCGTCGCAGGAAACGCCCAGCACGCGGCGATTGTCGCACAGGTTCACATGCCCGCGGCAGCAGAACCAGCACGTGCCGCAATAGATGGTCGAGTCGAACGTCACGCGGTCGCCCTCGGTCCAACCTTGCACGCTTCCGCCCACGCCGGCCACCACTCCGGCGGCCTCGTGCCCCATCACGATCGGCGGCCGGCGCCGGCCTGTGCTGCCGTCCATGCCGTGGATATCGCTGCCGCAAATGCCGCAGGCAGCCACCTTCACAAGAACCTCGTCGGCGTTCGGAGTGGGCACCGGCCGATCTTCAATCTCAAGGCGGTTATACTCGACTAGAACAAGGGATTGCATGGCGTCACTCGTCTTCCTGGAAACTCAGCGCGGATCGGGTCCACCGCTTCAGGTTTCCTCGTGTGTCTCCTCCACCCGGCTGATCGCCCGCCCTTGCCCGAAGCGCGTGGCAATGGCATCGCCCGGCGAAAGCTCCCGCGCGCTGCGCACAACCGCGCCGTCGGCAACGCGCTGCGTAACGCTATACCCGCGGGCGAGCACGGCCAGCGGGCTGAGTGCGTCGAGCCGGGCGGCCAGTTTTTCCGTTCGCTGCCGGGCCCGGTCGAGCCGCTGCCGGGCAGCCCGGGTGGTTCGCTGCCCGAGTTCATCGAGCAAGCGGGCACGGTCTTCGATCAGCCGCTGCGGGCGTCGGAAGACGGCCGAGGCTTCGATCGCTCTGAGCCGGGCGCGCCCGTCGGCCAATCGGCCGCGCAGCGCTCCGGCCAGCCGGCGGCGCATTTGAGCCAGGGCGCCCAGAAGCTCGGAGGCATCGGGAGCCAGGAGTTCTGCCGCCTGGCTGGGCGTCAATGCCCGCATGTCGGCTGCGAGGTCGCACAAGGTCACGTCGATTTCGTGCCCGACGGCCGACACCACCGGCACGGCCGACGCTGCCACGGCGCGCACCAGCGGCTCCTCGTTGAACGCCCAGAGGTCCTCCAGGCTTCCCCCGCCGCGCGTGACCACAATGCAGTCGGGCGGCGGGTACAACAGCGAGGCCGTTCGCACGGCGGCGGCGATCTCGGCCGACGCTCCCTGACCCTGCACCCGCGTCGGGATAATCAGCACATCGGCCCCGCGCCACCGGCGGTTGAGCACCTGCAGGAAGTCGCGCACGGCGGCGCCGCTTGGGCTGGTCACCACGGCGATCCGGCGGGCCAGTCGGGGCAGCGGGCGTTTTCGCGCGGCGTCGAACAGGCCCTCGCGCCCCAGCTTCTCCCGAAGCTGCCGGAAGGCCAGTTCCAGGGCGCCCAGCCCGGCGGGCTCCATCTTCTGGACCACAAGCTGGTATTCGCCGCGCGGCGCGTAGACGGCCAGGTTTCCGAAACACAGCACCTCTTGCCCGTCGGTCAGGTCGAATCGCAGCCGGCCGGCCACACCTCGCCACATCACCGCTCGGATTTGCGCCCGCTCGTCCTTCAGCGTCAGATACACATGCCCCGACTGCGGCCTGGCCAGGCCCGACACCTCCCCCCGCACCCAGACCATCGGAAACGCCGCCTCGAGCAGTTCCTTTACTTGCGCCGTAAGCTGGGTAACCGTGAGCGAACCTTCAGGCTGGGCCGGCTGTTCAAAAAACGATTGGCTGCTGGGCATGGCCATGTGGGTCCAATACGTCGAGCGGGGAAGTGGCGCAGATTGGATAGCTCCGGCCGCCAAGGTAGCCGGAATCTGCCAAACGGCAGGCGGTCCTCGATCCCGGCACCGCAAGAATGTGGAATTCTAGCGGCTCCGCCGCCGTGTCGCTATCCGGGTAGGGTGGGTCGAGGTCGCGTCGGTCGTTGGCGGGCCCGCACAAGCCGCAATCAACCTGATTCACAGCCCGCCGCCTGAATGCACGCCGGCAGTAGCGGCCGATGGCCCACCAAAGCAGCGGCTTGTTTGACCCACCCTACCTGTCGTGAATCATCCTGGCTATCTGTTTCTACCCTGACTTCCACGCCGGTCGTCGCCCATGCGCCCGGCAACCAGAAATACACCAGGGATGTCGTTTGTGGCGAAGGCGCTGAACGGCGCAGTGTCTCGCAGAAACAGGGGCCTCACGGCCCCCGCTCGCCGGGATTGATGCAACTGTGAGTTTTGCTCCCCCGGAAACACATCTGGACACCGCCCGGCTGGAGCAAGTAGCATCCGAGCCAGTTAGGGCCGCCCAGGGCACCCTGGTCGTTAACCATCCTTGTGCACACGCTTTCTGATGCCGATTACTCTGGTCCTGCTGGTTCTAGTTTCCGCATCTGGCGGAATGGCCGAAGCGCCCGATGTTGCCGTTGTGGTTGCCCCGGCGTTCCGCGAGGCGATGGAGCCGTGGATTCGGTATCGGCAGCGGCAGGGGCACCGGGTGGCGGTGGTGGCGGGCAGCCGGGCGATGCCGGACATTTGTGAGGAACTGCGCGGTCTTGCCCGCGGCGGCCGGCTGCGCTACGTGGTGCTGGTGGGCGATGCCGATCCGGCCATGCACACCGATCCCGACGTGCGAGCGCGGTGCGTGCCTACCGGGCACGCGGAGGCGAAGGTCAACGTGCTGTGGGAATCGGAGCGGCATATTGCCACCGACAACCCGTACGGCGACCTGACCGGCGACGGTGTGCCCGAGTTGGCCGTGGGCCGGCTCCCGGCCAATTGCCCGACTGAGCTTCGGCGCATGGTGGCCAAGACGCTGGCCTACGAGCAATCGGCCGACTTCGGCGCGTGGCGGCGGCAGGTGAACGTGGTGGCCGGCGTGGGCGGGTTTGGCTGGCTGGCCGACTCGGTGCTCGAATCGGCCGCCCGGTACTTCCTCACGCAACATGTGCCTGCCGAATACGCCGTCTCCATGACCCACGCAAGCTGGCGCAGCCCGTACAGCCCGGACCCCAGGCTGTTCCACCATACCACGCTGCGGCGATTGAATGAGGGCTCGCTGTTCTGGGTCTACATTGGACACGGGTTTCCCTACGGACTCGACCGGGTGCAAACTCCGGGCGGAACATTCCACATCCTTGCCAATGCCGATGCCGAGAAGCTCGACGGCGCGCACGCTCCGCCCATCGCCCTGTTCCTGGCCTGCTACACAGGGGCAATCGATGCCTGGGAAGATTGCCTGGCCGAACGCATGCTGGCTCAAGAGGGCGGGCCGGTCGCCATTGTGGCCGGATCGCGGGTGACCATGCCTTACGGGCTGACGGTGCTGGCAACCGAATTGATTGACCAATGTTTCCGCCAGCATCCGGCAACACTGGGCGACGCTCTGCTCGTGGCCAAACAACGCATGACGGCCGAATCCGACCCCGCCGACCAACAGCGCGCCATGATCGATACCATCGCCCGCACCGTAAGCCCCGCGCCGGACAGGCTGGCCGAGGAGCGGGCGGAGCACGTTCTGCTGATGAACCTCTTGGGCGACCCCCTGTTGCGGCTGCGCTATCCGAAACCGGTCGAATTGCACACGGCCGACCGCGTTCGTGCCGGCGATCGGCTGCGAGTCGAGGGCATTTCGCCAATCGACGGGGTGGGGAAGGTCGAACTGGTTGTCGCCCGCGGACGATTGACCTTTGCGCCCCCGGCGCGGCGGTCGTTTCCCATAACGCCGGACGGACTGAGCGAATTGCAGGAGACGTACGAGCGGGCGAACGACGGGCGCCTGGCGGCCGCGCAGGTGGTCACGCATGGCGGCCGTTTCGAGGTCGAGTTGCCGGTCCCGGCCGGCGTGACGGGACCGTGCCACGTGCGCGTCTTCCTGGCCGGCGCAAACGACTATGCCGCCGGCTCGCGCGAGCTGGAAATCGGCCTCGGCAGCCGGGTTCCGACCCCGCCGCACCCCGGCCCGGTTGCCATGGAGGCCCCTGAGCAGGTGCACTCGCCCCGCGGCGCGGTTCGCCGTTGACGGCCGGTCCGGGTCAGGACGGCAGCAAGGCGGCCAGTTCGGGGTGAGGGCGCGGGATGACGTCGGCGAGGATGAGCTTACCGCCAACGTGTTCGACCGCGGCCCGGCCCGCCGCCACCGCCGCCTGGACCGCGGCCACGTCGCCGCGCACCATGATGGTGACGTACGCCGCGCCGATCTTCTCTTTGCCGACCAGTTCCACCGAGGCAGCTTTGAGCATGTCGTCGGTGGCGTGCAGGGCCGCGACGAGCCCCTGGGTTTCAATGAGTCCGAGTGCTTGCGATTTTTCCACTGTTTTCTCCCGCTTCACAAAAGCGTCGTAAATGCCCAGCATGGGAAGGAACACCGGCGGCTGGGAACTGATTTTCCGCAACTCTTCCGTTGGCCCCGGCAGTACGCTCCACACGGCCTGGCTGCCCATGTGCCGTGCCAGGGCGACGCCGGCTTCGGCCGCGGCTTGAACATCGGCCGGCGAGCCTTTCAGCTTAAGGCACTGCTCCGCTCCGAAACTGCTCTCGATGCCGATAATCTCAACCCCTGCCGCCTTGCTGCAACGGTCGGCTATCAGCAAAGCCGGGCAGTAGTTCGCAACTTCAAGCAGGGCCAGGCTCATGGGACGGGTCCGCGGGTCTCGGGGGACGGCCAACGACTACACCATCGATGACGTGGAAATTCCCTGCCGGCAAAGCGCCGCCAGGACGCTCTCGACGATCTGCCTCACCTGCTGCGCGTCCACTTGCGCGGCGGCCCCGCTGCCCGGCAGCCCGGCGCGGCCCAGGAGCTTCTGAAGCCGATCGCGAAGCTTGGCGAGCTGGTCGCGATGCTGCTCCGAAAGCGGCTGGCGCCCGGCGCCCATGCGGAACCCTTGCAACTCGACCGCTACGCGCACCCCTTCGGGAAAGTTGGCCGAGTAGACCACGGCGTCGAACAGTTCGGTCAGCCGGCTCTGCGCAGTGCGTGCCTCATCGAGCCGGCCGGCGCGGGTCAGATCATACAGCTTGCGGGTCAATTCCGGTACGAAACCGCTCGTGGCGTTCGTTCCGCCGTCGCATCCGATCAACAGCATGGGGTACAGGACGCAGTCCCAGCCGGTCAGGAAACTGAAATCGGGCCGGTTCGGACGCACCGCGTCAATCATGCGCATCATCTCGGCAATGTCGCCCGAGGAATCCTTGATGCCGACAATCCGCGGGCATTCCTCGCTGAGCCGCTGCAAGGTGGGCACGTCGATAGGGGAGGCGAACATGGGGATATTGTACAGGGTCACGTCGATCGGCGTATTTCGACCGATCTCGCGGAAGTAGGCATACACGTTGTCGGGGCTCAGCCGGTAATAGAACGGCGAGACGATGGCCACGGCCCGCACCCCGAGCCCGGCGTAGTACTCGCACGCGGCTAGCGTCTCCCGCACGTTCGCTTCTGCAGCGCCGGCCAGGATGGGCACCCTACCGGCGACCTGGTCGGCGACGATCTCGATGTTCCGCCGGCGCTCTTCAACGCTGAAGCGTGTGAACTCGCTGGTCGATCCGTTGGGATACAGCCCATGGACGCCGCCATCGATCAGCCAGTCGATATACCGCCGGTATTCGGCTTCGTTGATGCGGCCCCGCTCGTCGAGCGGAATCA
>JAVEUP010000112.1:0-27682 GCA_034005525.1 Thermoguttaceae bacterium
CTTGCCAGTGGAAACATTCGAGAACTCAGTTGGGTTGTAGCTCTCTTTCCCTACCTTGGCCGCGAGGATCTGTGGCAGGATTGGCGCAATTCTAATGAGGCCGTTGCTCCCCTATTCCTGGGGCAGCTTGCCTGCCCAAGCGACGCAGGGAACAACATGCCCGGCGCCTTGAATTATGTGGCGAACGGCTACCTGTTTCGAGATCGGCAAACGCCGGCTCCTGCGAATACGGTCGTCCTGGAAAGGCTCCGCAGCGCCCAACAAACGGTAATGATTTCGGAAAGGGTCAACAGCACTTCCTACCCTGTCGGTCCTTGGCATGTACAAGTTGAGGTTGCTCCTGAGAACTTGAGCCTTGAGGAGGTGGCAAGCCGGCTGACTTTCAGGTGGGACGCGGCCGGCAGCGTGTCTGGTCTTGGTTCGAATATGTGGGGTATCTCCTCGAACCACGGGGGGCTGGTACACGTCGCGTTTGCCGACGGGCACGTCGAGGCCCTGACGCAAGAAACGCAGACAGGCATCTATCTCTGGCAGCCACCTCCGTAGGCAACGGGAATTGCACCGCAACTATGCCGAGCACCCTCGTTACCGTTGCCACCTACAACGAGATCGAGAACCTGCCGCGCCTGGTGGACCGGATTCTAGCGGTCGCGCCCCACGCCGATATCCTGGTGATCGACGACAATTCGCCGGACGGGACAGGTGCATGGTGCGATGAGCGGGCTGCCGGCGAGCCGCGGCTGCGATGCATCCATCGGCCGGGCAAGCTGGGTCTTGGTACCGCTACGATTGCCGCCTTGCGGTACGCCGTTGAACACCAGTACGAGTTCGTGCTGAACCTCGACGCCGACTTCAGCCACCCGCCGGAGAACATCCCCGATCTGCTGGCCGGCATGTTGCCGCCGGACGGGCCGCCGGTGGACGTAATGATCGGGTCGCGCTACGTGGCCGGGGGGAGTATTGAAGGCTGGGGGCTCCGGCGGCACCTGATGAGTCGCGGGGTAAACCTGTATGCCCGCTGCCTGCTGGGCCTGCCGGTGAAGGATTGCAGCGGTTCGTTTCGCTGTTATCGGACGTCGTTGCTCGGGCAGCTCGATTTCGACGCCTTTCTGAGCTGCGGCTATTCGGTCCTCGAAGAGATTCTCTGGCGTCTGAAGCGGCTGGACGCCCGGTTCGGCGAAACGCCCATCGTCTTTGTCGACCGGCAGCACGGCGTCTCGAAGATCAACGCCCGCGAGGCCGCCGCCGCGTTCTGGATTCTCGCGCGGCTGGGCATTGAGAACTGGCTGATCCGCCCCGCCTCGTAGGGTGGGTGGTTCCGGGCGCGTAGCGCCCGGGTTCACCCACGCGCGCTGGGCATGGTGAAGCATACGCTCCAACGTCTACCGCGTGGGTGAACCCGACTGCTGAAACAGCCTCGTAGGGTGGGTGGTTCCGGGCGCGTAGCGCCCGGGTTCACCCACGCGCGCTGGGCATGGTGAAGCATACGCTCCAACGTTGACCGCGTGGGTGAACCCGACTGCTGAAACAGCCGGAACCACCCACCCTACATGTTACGCAACGGCCCTTCTTCCCAGGCCGATGAAATAGAAGGCCAGCATAACGCAGGACGTGATGGCAACGGCCAGCTTAACCCAGTAGGGCGCGGGTGACGGCGAGAGGAAGCCTTCGATGACCGCGGCCAGCAGGAACAAGAGGACGGCCGTGCATGCCGAAGGAAGCGCCTCGGAGGCCGCCCGGCGGAGTGCCGCGGTGCGCGTGTAGCCGCCCGTGCTCACCAGCGAGAACCCCAACCGCATCCCGGCGGCGGCGGCCAATGCAATGGCGGTCAGCTCGAACGGTCCGTGCGCGGTGACGAAGTGAAAGAAGTTCCCCGCGTTCGGACTGCCGGCCATGTGCCCAAACGCCGCGCCGAGAATCGACGCGTTGTACACCAGCGGAAACAGCCCGCCAATGCCGAATACCAGCCCGAAGGCAAAACATCGCAGCCCGATGCTCGGGTTGTGGAAGGCGTAGAATCCGGTGGCCATGACGGCCGTTGCGCCGTCGCCGCGGCCCGCGACGGGGCGAGAATACATTTCTTCGAGGCCCATCATGAGATCCTTTCCAAGAACCCGGTCGGCGTAGTCGGGCGAAGAGAACGCCATGGCGGCGCTCAGCAGGAACACACCCCAGAAGATGGCCAGCGCCAGACGCAGGCTGGCGTCGCGGTAGAGTCGCCGGGGCACGTTGACGAGCAGTTCACGCCGCCACTTGGCGACGGCGAACGCCTGCGTCCGATAGAGCTGGTTATGCGCCTTGCCGACAAGCTGGTGCAGGTACTGCACGGTTGCAGGCGGCAGGTGATAGGCATCGGCCAGTGCCAGATCGGCGCACGCCGCCCGGTACAGGGCCGCGAATCGCGCGGCGGCCTCGGCCGGTACGCGGCGCCCGGAAGCACCCTCCAACTCTGAGCAGCGATGCTGAAGCTCCTGCCAGTTCCGCTGCCGCGATTGAATCAGGTCGGACACTCTCATGGGGAGTTCTCTCCGGCAAGGAACTTCCGGTGGTACAGCGAGCACAGGAGCAGATCGGGGTTGGTGCCGGCAGGCAAGCCGAAACGCTGGCGGAGCGGTTCGGCCAAATGGTGGGCCATTTCGAACCGGCGCTTCCACGCGAACCGGCGACGATGCTGTACGTAGGCAGCCAGCGCGCGGGCCATGCTGCGGGTTACCTCGAAGCCGGCAGGGATCTTCTCGGCCAGCGGGATTGCCTCGGGTTCATTTGGGTTGACCAGTTCGCCCAGCCAGGACGGCTCTTCCACGACCACCATGGTGCCGCACGCCAGGTCGCCAAGACGCTGGAACCGGTTGTTCGCCGACGCGGCAAGCAGGCCCAGCACGTAGGTAAACGGTCCCATGTATTGAAACGGTCCGCCCAGGTTAAATACGGCCGGCTGCCCGTCGAGCACCCGCAGTACGTTCCGCATGACCGCCTGCATTCCGCCAATCGCTTGCCCGTCGACGGTGAGCACGCGGATCCCCATGGTCCGCTTCCCCGGGGTCTGACCGTTCCACAGCGCCTCAAAGAGCCCACCATACCCCCACGCCACCAGGAACCAGAACACTAGGCCCAGCCCGGCGCCGACGTCCGGCAGGTTCGCGAACCGGAAGGCGACGAGGAGGCCCATCCAACCGAGCAAAACTAGCCCCCCCCGCAGCGCCAGGTCGATCAGATATGCGGGCAGGCGGCGGAACGGGCCGGCCAGGCGATACTCGAAGGCCGTGTTTTCCGGCGTGACGATGTCGATATGCGTGTCGATTTGTTTGGGAGCCGTGAGCATAGCGATTATTATCCACTTTGGCGGCGGTTCGGCAAACGCGGGGTGCGGCAAGTTAGTCCTTCACCCTCCCGCGCAGCGGGAGGGTCGGACGCGGTAGCGGCCGGGGAGGGTGCGAGACAATCTTGCCGCACGCGCCCGAAGCAGCCCCTTTCGCACCACGCGGATGCCCCCTATAATCGAGGTCGTGGGTCTGCCTTTCCACATCAAATCGACTGCAAGGGCGATTCCTCATGGTATTGATTATCCTGCGATGCGTGTTCGTGTTGGTAGCGGCCGGCCTGGCCGTCTCCATCATCAACTCGCGCATATTGCCCCAGGACAGCGAGTGGATGGCCATTGCCGTACTGGCCGGCATGCTGCTGCTTTCGCTGGGCGTGATTGCGCTGGACGTCGCCATCCGCCGGAAGGAGCTTCAGACGATCACGGCCGTCTATTTCGGCATGATTGTGGGTTTCTTCCTGGCCTACGTGGTCGGCATTGCCCTGACTCCGCTGCCGATGAGTGCCGCGGTACGCGATAGCGTTCAACTCATCCTCGGGCTGGTGTTCTGCTACGCATGTATCAGCCTGCTGCTTCAGACAAAAAACGACTTCCGTTTCATTATTCCCTACGTCGAGTTCGCCAAGGAAGTAAAGAGGCTCAAGCCGTGCGTCCTCGACACGAGCGTGGTCATTGACGGCCGAATTGCCGACGTGGTCGAGACGAGCGTCTTCGACGGCCAGCTTATCATGCCGAAGTTCGTCATCGGCGAACTCCAGGCCATTGCCGACAGTTCCGACCGATTGCGCCGAAGCCGGGGGCGCCGGGGTCTGGATATCCTCAACCGGCTGCGGAACAGCCCCAATGTCGAGTTGGAAATCTACGAGCACGAGCTGCCGGCCTTCCTTGGACAGCCCGTCGATATGAAGCTGGTCATCCTGGCAAAGCACCTGGGCGGCAAGCTGCTGACGAACGACTACAACCTGAACAAGGTCGCCCGGCTGCAGGGGGTCGTGGTAGTCAATCTCAACGATTTGGCCAATGCGCTCAAACCGGTGTTCCTGCCCGGCGAACGGATCGAAGTCCACATCGTCAAGCAGGGCGAGGAGTCCGGGCAGGGGATTGGCTACCTCGACGACGGCACAATGGTGGTTGTCGAGGGTGGCCGCGACCACATCGGCAAGCAGGTTGGCATTGCCGTAACCAGCGTTTTGCAGACCAGTGCCGGGCGGATGGTGTTCGGCCGTTTCGAGAGCGTCGCCGGGTGACTTTTTCCGGGCCGTTCACGGATACCCGAATTGCTCAAATTGTCTCCGAGCGGGCTTAGGGACGCCCCTGCGTTCCTACGGACTCGTGCAGCGCTAGCAGCAACTGGCAGGCGGCGGTTGGCGCCCGATCGAGCAGTTCAGCGCCCGCGCGCAATGTGGATTCGGCCGCGTTGGTGTAATCGCCACGGCTGCACAACCGGCCCAGTTTCAGTAGCACGCACGCCGCCACCCCATTGCCGCTTGGGGTCGAACTGTCGAGGAAGTCCTTCTTGCGAGCAATGAGCGCCTCGTGGTCGGCCGGCGTGTAGAAGAAGCCGCTGGCCTGCGGATCGGCGAAGCGGGTCAGCAGATCGTCGGCCAACGGCACCGATCGTTCCAACCAGCGCGACTGACCGGTTGTCTCATGCAGGGCGATCAGCGCGTCGGCCAGCAGGGCCACGTCGTCGAGGAAGGCCGGATGCCGGGCCTTGCCGTTGCGCCAGCAGTGGAGCAGCCGGCCGCGGTCGTCGCGCAAGTGGTTCAGCAGGAACTCGGCAGCCTGAATGCCGGCCTCGGTATACCGCGGCTCGCCAAGGACCGCGCCGGCACGGGTCAACGCGTCGATCATCATGGCGTTCCAGCCCGTCAGCACCTTGTCGTCCCGCCCGGGCCGGATGCGGCCGCCGCGGGCGGCCAGCAGCGCGGCGCGGCTTTCATCCAGCTCGGCCAGCAGCTCGTCCGCGGGTCGGCCTAAAGCTTGCGCGTTTTCCGCCAGGGAACGTGGGCGGTTCAGGATGCTCCGCCCTTCAAAGTTGCCGGATTCCGTCACGTCGTACACTCGGCAGAAGGTCTCTGCCCGTTCGGAACCAAGTACGGCTTCGATTTCGCTCGGAGTCCACAGGTAGAACACGCCCTCCCGGCCCTCGCTGTCGGCGTCCTCGCTACTGAAGAAGGCGCCTTCCGGGTGAGTCATGTCGCGCAGCACGTACTCGAGAGTTTCGCGGGCCACACGAGCGAACTCGTCGCGCCCGGTGGCCTGCCAGGCTTCGAGGTAGCATGGGACAAGCAGGGCGTTGTCGTACAGCATCTTCTCGAAGTGGGGTACCAGCCACTGGCGGTCGACACTATAGCGATGGAACCCCCCGCCAACCTGGTCGTAGACGCCACCGGCGGCCATGCGATCGAGGGTCGTAACGATCATGCCCAGCAGATCGGCATCGCCGCAGTTCTGCCAGCGGCACAGCAGGAAGCGGAGGCTGATGGGCTGGGGGAACTTCGGCGCCTGGCCGAAGCCTCCGAACTGCGAATCGAACGCCTGCCGCAAACCGGCTTCCGCCGCGGCGAGCGGCTTGGAACTGAGCGATGGCCTCTCACCGGCCGTGCTGCCCCGGCAGGCCTCGACCAGGAACCGGGCAAACTGATCGGCCTGGTCCGACAGCTCTTGCCTGCGCTCGTGCCATGACTCGGCGATGGCTCTGAGGACATGATCGAAGCCGGGCATGCCGCTGCGCGCCGGGTAGGGCCAGTAGGTGCCGCCGAAGAACGGTCGCCCGTCCGGTGTAAGGAACACCGACAGCGGCCAGCCCCCCTGCCCCGTCATCGCCTGCACCGCGTCCATGTAAACCTGGTCGAGGTCGGGCCGCTCCTCCCGATCGACCTTGACACTTACGAAATGCTCGGCGAGCAGCCTCGCAATTCCCTCATCCTCGAAACTCTCGTGCGCCATCACATGGCACCAATGGCACGACGAATAGCCGATGGACAGGAAGATCGGCTTGTCTTCATCGCGGGCCTTGCGCCGGGCCTCCTCGCACCACGGATACCAGTCGACCGGGTTCTCCGCATGTTGGAGCAGATACGGGCTGAGGGCCGTGCTGAGGCGGTTGGACATGGGACCGTCGCTCTATTTCGCGTGATGTTCGGGGTGATCCGGGCTGATCGTTGGAGTTCACGCTTCAGCGTGCCTGGAATGATACAGAATACTCTTTTTGCACGCTGAAGCGTAAACTCCAACGGGTGCCCACCAGAGCGCGAACTCCAACACTCTCAACGTCACCCTACTCGAACGTTTGTTCCGGTCCGGGAAACGTGCCTTGCTGAACGTCGTCGCGGAATTGGGCGACCGCGCGGCGGGCTTCGCTCTTCAGGTCGGCATAGGCCCGGACGTGCTTCGGTACGTGCCCCTCGTTCAGCCCGAGCAGATCGTTGATCACCAATACCTGGCCGTCGCAATTCACCCCGGCGCCGATGCCGATGGTGGGAATGTGCAACTCGTCTGTGATACGCCGTGCAATGCCGGCCGGAATGCACTCGAGCACGATGGAGAACGCACCGGCCTGCTCGGCCGCGCGGGCGTCGGCCAGGAGCTGCTTCTCGTCGCGCTGCACGCGATAGCCGCCCAACTGGTGGACACTTTGCGGACGGAGCCCCACGTGGCCCATCACGGGTATTCCCGCGGCGACCAGTGCCGCAATGGTCTCGGCCTGCTCGACGCCGCCTTCGAGTTTCACGGCCTGGCACCGGGTTTCCTTGAGCATCCGGCCGGCGCTTTCGATTGCCCGATACGTGCCCAGATGGAAGCTAGGGAAGGGCATGTCGACAATCACCAAAGCCCGCGTTACCGCCCGGCCGACCATTTCGGCATGGTAGATCATCTCTTCAAGCGTCACCGGCAGCGTATTCGCATGGCCCTGAACGACCATCGAAAGGCTATCGCCCACGAGGATGCCCTCGATGCCGGTGCTGTCCAGCATGCGGGCGGTGGGGTAGTCGTAGGCGGTCAGCACGGTAATCTTCCGGCCTTGCGTCTTCATGGCGACGAACTCGGGAACGGTAAGCTGGTGCAGGTCGCGGGACATCGAAGCTCCATGGACGAAGTAGACTTGGGAGACTATTCTACTGTGTTTGGAGCGTCGGTGCCAGATGCCCCTCCTGGTGGTAGTGGCGGCGGCAATGTTCATCGAGTATGCTAATGATTGGCTGTTCGAGGATCGGGCCCTACGGTGGAAACGCATGGGGGGAAGAAGCATGAACGGACCGATTGTCTGCACGGGAGTCTCGGGGAGAGTGCCTGCGGCATTCCGCCGGATTGTTCACGGAAGACTGGCACGTCTTTCGGCAATGGCGAGGGCTTTCCAAACCGGTTCCCGTGGGCGGCTGGGCGGCCAGACGCTGCTCACTTTGGCGTTGGCGGCAGTCCTCGGCACCAGCGCAATGGGGCAGCAGCCGAAGCAGCCAAAGCAACCGCAACCACCAAAGCCGCCGCCTATCGAGGTGGTGGGGACGGTCGATCAGGTGGCCCTCGGCGGGATTACGGTAACCTCGCCGGCGAATGAAACCTGGCTGGTGCAGATCCCGCCAACGGCGAAAGTGGATGTCACCGGGACAGGCGAAGTCGATTTGCTGCAGCCCGGCCGGTTCGTGCGGCTGACGGCGATGGTCGACAAGCGTGGACACGTTTCGGAGCCGGTGCATCAGTTGACCTGGATCGACGTGGCCGACAGGCCCGGCCGGCGCCCCGGCGCGTTCCGGCCCGGGCAGGATGAGCCGCCCGTGCCGGGGGCAAAGGCAGCGGCGCCGGGAGTGCAGATGCCCATGCCGGATTTGGGCAGTCCACCGCCGGGTGGTGACCAGGTCATGCTCGATATCCGCGGCCAGATCAAGAGCCATCGACCGGGCCAGTTGATCGTGGAAGTGCCTGGCCTGAAATCGCTGCTCCGGCTCGAATTGGCCGACTCGGTGACCGTCGCGCTCGACGTTTCCGATTACAGCCTGGCCCAGCCGGGCGATCGGGTCACTTCCAAAGGCGTGCAAATTGCGGAGAAGGCCGCCCAGGCAAACGAAGTGACGATTGTCCTGAGTGCCCCGGTGACCGATCCGAACAAGCGGCCCGACCGGCCCGAACCGCCGCGCCGGCCTGCCCGCACGCCTTCGCGACCGTCGCAGGATGAAGAGGAACGCAATCCATTCGAGGTGGCGCAGCAAATGGGGCAGGACGAGAAAGAGCCTGAGCAACCGGCCCCAGCGGCTACTACTGAAGACACCGAGCCACCGGAGGAGCGGGCCTCCACGCCACCATCCAAACCGGCCGGCACGTCGCAGCACAAGACCGATGAGCTGTTGGCAATGCTCACTCCTGAGCCAGACAGTGACCTCGGTCCCGATATCCGCGTGCGTTTGGGCGATGCACCGCCGGTAACACTCACTCGCTGCAAACCAGGAGTTACCCGCGTCGATCTGCGCCGGGAGTTCGGCGATCCGGAGAAGATGTACGACGTTCGCGGCAAATTGCCCATTGGTCGTGGGCGTGCTCTGCAACCGATCCAGTGGGAGATGTGGGAGTATGGCCAGGCAAGGGTCTTTCTCAATGAAACGGGTATGGTTGCATATCGCCAGGCACGGTAGGCGGTGCCGGACACGGGACGCCGAACATCGAACAGCCCGCAGCGTGGGTGGTTCCGGCCGCAACATTCGGTGCGCGACTGGTCTCGACAATCCAGGCGACCGAAGGCCCACCAGGGTCTTGGCTTGCTTGTCACCACCCTACATCGCCATGAATAATCCGGGCGAAGCATTCCTCTGGGGTAATCGATATAGCCCCGCAGTGCCATCTCTTCTCTTAACTGCTCCGTCCGGCGTCTTTTTCGGAACGCACACTTGCTTTCGCGTTGCCCGTTGGTAGAATGGCAGTAATACGGAACTGTAACCCGTAACACTAGCCTGGCTGCCTGGGCTCTGTAGTAGCCAACAGTCGGCGGTTTTCGGCCTTGCCCCACCCGCGTTTTTCCCACCTTTGATGGAGGTACCGAGCGATGCATCTATGTTTTCACTCCACCCGCGCAATCCGCGCACTTCTGCTTTCCGCTTTTGCCGTAGCGGCCCTGTCCGGACTGAGACCCTCGGCAGCCGATGGCCAGACCTTCACTTCCACGCTGCACAGCGAGTATCAGGAGGTCTTTGACGATGGGGATAGCAAGTGGTGGTCGGAGCGTCCGTTTCCGCCCCGCTACCCGATCGAAATAATCGGCGTAGTGATTAACAACTCCCGGGATATGCTCTACTACAGCGACGATCCCGCATCGCCTTACTACAGCGATGATCCTCAGTGGCAGGTGTTTTTCCAGGCGACCGAGGACGCAAAGGCCGCGGATGATTTCGGCGGGACCGCCATATATATGCGGCGGTATCACCCAATGACTTCGGTTGACCTGTTTCCCGGCGCCGAGTGGGCCGAGGAGATGGATCGGTTGAACTTCCCGGTGTACACGGTAACGGGTGAGAAGGTTACCGAGCCGCTGCAACGCGGCGACTTGATCAAGGTCGAGGCGAAGGCGCCCGGCATGTTCTTCCGCGGCAAGAACAATGTCAACACGCGGCATACGAGTGACCCGCTAAACGAGTTCACTATCACGATCTTGGAACGCGGCGTGCCGCTGGTAGCACCGCTGATCACACTGGCCGATCTGAAGGACGCCAACGATGATTTCATCTTCGACGAGTTCCGGCAATACGGCTGCGAGCATTACCAGGCCAGCCTCGTGCGGCTGGAAGATCTGTTGCTCGACGACGACCCGGCCAACTGGTTTCTTTACAATACGGTCAACGTGCGACAGGGCGACCGGACGTTTCCCATGCAGCTTGGCTTGGACCCGGCGCTGGTAGCTATCGACGCTTCCACCCTGCTGACGACGCCGTTTCACGTGACGGCCATTCTGAACCAGGAAGATGCGAGCTATCCCTACACGGGCACATATAGTCTTTGGCTGACCAGCGCGATGGACCTGACGGTAGTCCCTGAGCCGGGCACGGGCGTGCTGGCGATCCTTGGAGTGACCGTGGCCATTCTGCTGGGGCGGCGACGCCGGCGGCGGTAACTGTGCATCAATCCGCCGCAAGCCATCCATCAGGACGCAATGGAGGAGAGGAGCCATGAAACGGCGCCGGAACGCTTTTACGCTTGTGGAACTGCTCGTGGTCATCACGATTATCGGGATACTCATTGCCCTGCTGCTGCCCGCCGTTCAAGCGGCGCGCGAGGCGGCGAGGCGGGCGCAATGTGCGAACAACCTGAAACAAATCGGCCTCGCCCTGCACAACTACCACGTTTCCTGGGGAACCTTTCCGCACGGCAACATTAACCGCAGCGCAGGAATATGTCCCGGTATGGGCGAGCCGACCGGTTCGTACTCGACCCGGTACGGCAACTGGCTAATTGCCATTCTCCCCTACGTCGAACAGTCCGCGCTCTTCGACAGCTATCGTCTGGAATACGAGAACCACTCGCCAGAAAACCAAGACGTGCGCGAGACGGCCGTAGCCGCATACGTTTGCCCCTCCGACTCCGCAACACGGACCCCGTCGGTGCCTGCCACCGGACCGGCGGCGCAGGCCGGCGCCAAGTACGCGCCCGGTTCGTATCGGGTGGTGACCGGGCGCAGCGACGATGCGTACAATTACCTCGATTCCGAAATGATGTACGAGTACCAGGCGAAGTCGCGGGGCGCCATCCACCTTGTCGGCGTGTGGGGTTACGATACCGAAAGCATCGCGCAGATTCGCGACGGCACGTCGAACACCCTCTTGGTGGGCGAGTCGACCACTTTCACCAACACCGGCTACCGGACGTTCTGGGCCTACTCGTTCGCTTACTACACGCAATCCGGGGCCACGGACCAGTCGCGGACCCTGTGGGGCGACTTCGACCGTTGCGTCGAGGCGGATGGCGCCGGCGGCGATGTTCCCTGCAAACGCGGTTGGGGCGGGCTGCATTCCGGCGGAGTGAACTTCGCGCTGTGTGACGGCTCGGTGCGGTTCCTCGGCGACTCGATTGACATGGCCCTCTTCGGCGCCCTGGCCACCATCGCCGGCGGCGAGGCGGTTCAGGTGCCGTGACCCTTTGGAGTGCAGGAACTTGTTCCCGCTTTCTTCAGCGCCGGCACAGCCGCCCTGACGCTACCGGCGCACTTCCCCGACGCGGCGATTCCCGGAAAGAATCGGCACAAACGGGAAGATCTTGGAGGCTCAAGAAACGTAAATGCCCTTCTGTCAAGGACTTATGACACAAGGGCAGCAGGCAAAGCGGAGAGGAGGGGATTCGAACCCCTGGAGGACCTTATAAGCCCTCACCGGTTTAGCAAACCGGCGCATTCGACCACTCTGCCACCTCTCCGACGCAACGCAACCCACTCTCCAAAAACAACCTGCGCTGTGGAGCGGAATGGAGATCACTCCGGTTGCACGCGTATAACAATATCAGTCTACCATACCGACAGCACTCAAGGAAGGCCGTACGCGGATGGCTACTCCGCTTCCCGCAGATCGTAGCATAGCAGCAGGTCGCCGTGACGAAGGTAGAGCCGTCCATCGTTCAAAGCCGGGTGAGCCCATGCGGGCCCCTCGCCTTTAGGGGGATCAAACTGGCCTTTGATGCGGAACTCGTCCGGTGTTGCCTCCACAAGGACCACGGAACCGCGGTCGTAGCGGAAGATCAGATGGCCGTCGGCGAATAGCACGCCTGTGGAGCCGCGGGCGGGCGGCTCGGGCTGCCAGGCGATCTTGCCGGTTAGGAAGTCGAGGCAGGTGGGACCGCCACGGTTCTGACCGTTCCCGCCGTAAATGTGGTCACCCACCAGAACCACCCCGCCGTGATGGTTCTCAAAATCCTGCGGGCCGAGGAAGTAGACCTCGTCGGCGTGGAACTGGTCGCCGTCGCGCCGGATGTGCAGCAGGGCGCAGCCGGTCTTGTAGCTGGTGGTTGTGAATACGTGGTCACCGCGCACCACTGGCGTGGTGATATTGGCTACACTATTGGCGATTGCATTGTAGCCCCACAGAAACCGGCCGGTTTCCGCATCAACTCCCACCGTGCCTCGCCCAAAGAGCTGTACGTACTGCCGTACCCCGGCGATTTCGGCCACGACGGGTGAAGAGTACCCAGCGCCGTCCTTGCCGCGATCGCCCGGGTTGGGAACCGCGCACTTCCAGATCGCTTCGCCCGTACGCTTGTCGAGAGCGACCAGCGTCGCATCCTCACCACCGGGGGTGCATACGAGCCGGTCACCGTCGACCAGCGGCGACTCGCTGAACTTCCACACCGACATCATCCTGCCGCCGAAGTCGTCGGCGAAGCTCTTGCGCCATCGCTCCTTGCCCGTCGCGGTTTCCAGGCATACCAGGTCGCCGTCGGTGCCGATGGCATAGAGCAGGTCGCCGTCGACGGTCGGCGTGCATCGTGGTCCATCGGAGTGAGGCGGGCCCACCCGCGTCGCCCAGAGCCGCTTGCGCGTTTGAAGATCGTAGGCGTAAACGTATTGCGACATCTCGCCGCCGTCAATCGCTTGATCGCCCATGGTGAAAAGCGTTCGGCCGCTAATGGCCACGCTCGAGTAACCTCGCCCCAGACCCTTGATTGTCCAAAGGAGCTTCGGCCCACCTTCGGGCCACGCCTTCAAGAGGCCGGTCTCCGGCGATACGAGGTCGCGGTTCGGGCCATCGAACTGATGCCACTCGGCCGCCCTCGCGGGCGTTGCGGAAGGGGAGTTCGGCTTGGAAACGGGGCGGTCATTGGGAACGATCTCAACTACGGCAACGGCGGTGGTTTCAGCGCCACGATTGTCAATCTGCTCGATGATCTCGGAGGCAAGTTCGCGGACTCGGGGCACTGGGTCGCCGAGGGCCTTGCGAAGCGCCGGTAGTGCGGTCTTGGCATCACGGCCCATAAGCTGCATTACCATCAGGGCGCGAATCCGTTGCCCCGCTACCTTGTCTTCAAGCATTTCGACCAGCGATGGAATCGCGGCAGGTCCAATACTCGCGATCGCCTGCATTGCGGAGGCTCGCACCCAAGCATCTGCATCCCCCAAGGTTTCAATGAGAACAGGGACGGCTGGTGCTGCCTTCGGACCCAGGTTGCCCAGCGCATCGGCCGCGGTGACTCGCTCGGTGGACGACGAGGTGCCCAACAAGTCGATCAGCTTGCGGACCTCCGGCGACGCGGCGTCCTGGGAAGCTCCCTCGACCGTAGGGGAAGCCAAATACAGGCAGGCACAGCCGACGACCATCGCCAGAATACGCACACAGCAATGCGTTCTTCGCATGAGTTGAATCTCCAAAGGGGGTGCTCGGTTTGTTGGGCATGCACGATTCCTGCCTGCCGCTTGCGGGGCACGCCTCGATCAAGCGCACAGCGGAAGAATCTTACCGACGACCTTGTGGCCAAGTCTCTCCGAGACTCGGATTTCGGCGTCTCGGAGAAACGCCGCCACGAGGAAATTTCGGCGTCTCGGAGAGACGCCGCTGCGGGAAATCCGTTCTCGCCGCTCGCCTTACACGTCGCATAATACGATTGCTTCGCGCAACGACTTCAGCGGGTCGCGGGTGGGGATGAACTCCAGACCCACGAAACCGTCGTACTCGACATCAAGCAGCGCTTTCATACAAGCGGCGGAATTGATCTCCTGCGAGCCGTCGGGTTCGTTGCGGCCGGGGTTGCCGGCAACATGGATGTGGCCGAGCAAATCGCGATACTGGTGGATGCGGCGAATCAGATCGCCGTTCATAATCTGCACATGGTACAGGTCGAACAGCAGCTTCATGTTCGGCGAGCCGACCGCGCGGCAGATCCCGGCGCAGTAGTCGATGTCGTCGCCCTGGTAGCCCGGGTGGCCCTTCATCGGGTGCGTGTCGTCGCGCGTGTTGAGTTGCTCCAGGCAGAGGGTAATTCCCTTCTTCTCGGCGTAGCCGATGACCTTCTTCAGTCCCACCACGCAGTTGGCCATCGCTTCGGCATCGTCGATCACCGGCGACGAGGGATCACGCGGGTCGAGATACTTGTAACCGGTAAAGCAAATGACCCGCTTGTACCCGAACTCGGCGGCGTCGTCGATGGCCTTGCGGGTTGCCTTGATGACGCGCTCGTGATGGTCGGGATTGTTGAACCCGAACACAAACGGTGGGTCGGGGTCCATGTCGATCTGGACAATGGCGCTGGTGAGCCCGAACCGCTTGAGTGTGGGGTAGTCGGCGGCGCCGACCAACTCGATGGAGGTCACGCCCAGTTGCCTGGCGATGCGGCACATCTCGGCCGTATCCCAGGCGGGCGAGAAGCACCACTGCACGATGGACTGCTTGATGCGGCCGTGCCGGACGGCAGCGCCCTTCTCGTCGGCCAAGGCGGAAGGCATGGCTGCCGCCAACGCGGCGGCGCCTGCCGCGCCTCGCAGAAGATGGCGCCGTGTGATGCCCGATAGTCTCTTCGTTTGGCTTGGTTTGGTCATGGGGAAAGCTCCTCGTGTTGCAGGAAGACGGCCAAACAAGGTGCCGTGAGCCCATTATACGCGGTACGCACAAGTCGGCTATACGTCGCTGGTCAGCTTGTCGTAGAACCCAACGTAGTCGTCCCGCTGGTCGCCTGCCCGGGCGGCGATGGCGCTTCGCGGGTGCTCGTTCAATTGGCCCGTGATGTTGTACTGGACAAACGGTCCCCACTCGACCTCCCGACTGAGGGGTAGCAGGTGGTCCTGCAAGACCTTGTAGATGGGCCGGATGTGGAACTTCGGATTCCGCAGGAAGCCGATGAGCAGTTCCATCGGACAGTTGCCGGCGCCGCGGCCCAACCCCGCCATGGAGGCATCCACCCGGTTCGCACCGTGAATAATTGCCTCAATTGTGTTGGCGAACCCAAGCTGCTGGTTGTTGTGGGCATGCATGCCCACTTCCTTGCCCTTGGGCTTCATGTACTCGAGGTACTTCTTCACGAGAATCTCGACTTGCTCCGCGTACATGGCGCCGTAACTATCGACCACGACCATGACCCCGGCAGGCGACTCGGCAATCACCTCGAGTACCTGATCGATCTCCTGTTCGGTGTTGGTCGAGACTGCCATGAAATTGGCCGTCACTTCGTACCCCTTTTCCGCCGCGTCACGAATCATGTCGTCTGCTTCGGAAACCTGGTTCGCGTAGAAGGCCACACGGATTGTGTCCAGCACACTCTGGTCTTTCGGCAGGACCTCGGTCTTCCAGTCCGATTTGGTGGCATCGCACATGACGGCGAGTTTCAGCGACGTCGGATTGTCGCCCACAATTCGGCGAATATCCTCTTCATCGCAGTGCTTCCACGGGCCGAACTGGCCGGGCGGAAACAGTCTCTTGGAGTTCTTGTAACCGATCTCCATGTAGTCGATTCCCGCTTCGACACACGCCTCGTACACGGCGCGGACGAACTGGTCGTCGAACTGGTGGTTGTTCACCAAGCCACCATCGCGGATTGTGCAGTCGAGTACTTTCAATTCAGGGCGGTAGGTAATCCAAGGGGCAGACACGTGTTCACCTCAGAGTAGGGATGGAAGGAAGGCAATGGATGGTTCTATTTGGTACGGGGCGGGGGGGCGAAGTGTAGCGGCGCGGCAGTGCCGCCCTCTAAAGCATAGCCCGCATTGGTGGGGCAGGCGCCACGGAGTGTACCCACTCTCCAGGTCGGCAAGCTCATACTCCTCTTGTCCGATGCCGGGGGAGGCCAATAGCCAATTCCTCGCAATGAATGGCCTAATGGCCACGCCAACCCGGACTCGTTGGCCGCCGCGCCGTGGGAACAGGAGCAACCTTTCCGGGAACGGTCGTGGCGATCAAGAACCAAAGCCCGCCGGATGCCACACTCGTTCATCCCTTGCGATGGCGGATTTTGGAACGCATGCGACGTTTCTTTCGACCGATCTTCCGACGACCCTTTCCACTCTTCTTCGTTCCCACGTAACAGCCCCTTGCGGTTTCGGTTTAGTCAACAAGTCCAGGTTAAGCAAGTAGTTTAACCGCTGGGCGGACAACTGGCAAGTGGGTGGAAGAAGGGTGTTTGCTGTCGAATTCCACATGACTTGGCGCAGGGCCATCGAAGCGCTGATGCCAGTCCTGCAGTCGGTGCTTGCCGGACACTTTGGAAATAGGACTTTTTAGAACCGCTTGCTGCAAACCCTTGCGAAGCTGGCATTTGCGTCACTGCCAGCACCGCAAGGGCTCACTCTCCGCAGCACCGTCACGGGCCGGCCCCCGAAACGCGCTCGTTTTTATTTCGGAAAACTTTTCCTGAACAGCATTTTCCCTTGCAGTCTATCGCTCGCGTATTTTGCTGGCCTTTTCGGAGGTTTCTACAAAAATCAGGTGGGCCGGGGCCATGGAGGTGCTCGGCTAACCCGACATTCACTTTCAGCCAGAAGGAGTTTTCCCCGATGACCGCAACCGAAGCCGAGCACGAAGTACAACGATGTGCTACTGCCTTGTATGAATCCAACCCTGACTGGGCCACCTTCTACCGCGAAGTGCTCGGCGTGAAGGGGATCGTCCGCCGACTCTACCGTAACCGGGAAGACTTGGCCGCCTTCAAGAGAACGGAAGCCTATTCCGACATCCAACGGATGCTGCGGAAGCTCCGGGATCAGAAGGACGCCAAGGTCAACCCGGAGGAGGAACCTACGGCCGTCATCACGGTGAGGATTCCCAAGAGCCTCCACGAAGCCTTGCGCGACGAGGCCTACGAACACCGTACCAGCATGAACAAACTGTGCATCTCGAAACTGCTGCGGCTGATCGACGCCACCGGCGATGAGGAGGAAGAGGTGCGTGCAGAAAGCGGAGGCGGAGCGGACCTGTAAGCCGGGTTCTGGTCCCGCCGCTGGCGACGGGCGACGGCCATTTATCTAGGACGCCGATTGCTCGGCATCTCAAGCGATCTACCCGAGAGTCGATGGCGGGGCGGACAAATCCGCGGGTACGCCCGGACGAAATTGCCGGCCGGGCGTGTCCGCTGCTCTCTGCTTGATCTTGCACCGGGTGGGGTTTGCCTAGCCAAGCCGGTCGCCCGGCCTGCTGGTGAGCCCTTACCTCACCGTTTCACCCTTACCCCCCGGGATATATCCCGGGGGGCGGTCTGCTTTCTGTTGCACTTTCCCTGGCCTCGCGGCCGGTGGGCGTTACCCACCACCCTGTCCTGCGGTGCCCGGACTTTCCTCCCGCCAAGACCCGCTCGCTCGCCGATGTGTCGGCGAATCGGGCCTCGGCCGGCGGCCGTCCAGTCCGCTCCGTACCTCCATCATCAAGTATAGGCGCACCGCCTATTGGCGGCAACGGGCGCCCTGACACGTGTCGCGTCGCATGAACTCTGCCTCGATGTCGGCCAGCACGGCGCCCTTTTCTGCGCACCAGGCGGGGCCGACGAGCAGATCGCGAGGCGCATCGGCGCTGAGGCGATCGACGACGCACTCGGGGTGCAGGCATTCGAGGAAGTCTACAACCCAACTGACGTAATCCTCTTTCGCAGGAAGATGGACGCTTCCCGCAGCAACCATTTCCGCCAACTCCGTATCCTTCACAGCGTGCAAATTGTGCAGTTTGACCGCGTCGATCCCCAGCCGTGCCAGTTCGTGGGCCGTCGCATGGATATGCTCGGCCGATTCGCCTGGCAGGCCAAGGATGACGTGCGCGCCCACCCGCACCCCCACGTCCCGGCACTTCCCGACGGCTTCGAGAAAGTCGCTGTAACCGTGTCGGCGACGCATCCAGGCCAGACTTGCCTCGTGGATCGACTGAAGCCCCAACTCCACGGTCAGCCAGGTTTGCGGTGCGAACTCTGCCAGGACGTCCATCGCCCCTTCCGCCAGACAATCAGGCCGTGTTCCCACGACGATTCCGACGATTCCCGGCTGCTGCAATGCCTCCTGGAGTGATGCCCGCAAACGCGCGGGGGGCCCGTAGGTATTCGAGCCCGGCTGGAAATACGCCAGGAACTGCTCTGTGCCAGATCGGCGGCGGAACCGCTCCGCTGCCTCGCCTATTTGCTCGGCAATGCGGGGGGGGCCGGCGGCGCGACGGTTGGGGCAGTAGCTTTCCGGGTTGCAAAAGATGCAGCCGCCTCGGCCAAGGGTTCCATCCCGGTTGGGGCATCCAAACCCGGCATCGACGCTGATCTTACGCACCGGTCCGCCAAACACCTGCCGCAGGTAGAGGCTAAGTGGATAGTAGCGTTTTCCGGCGGCGAGCCATTGGTGAAAAAGCGGCATCCTTGTTGACCAAAACGGGGGGACAGAATAGACTTAATCTATAGGGCATTGTAATCGTGTTTTCGGGGGCGGTTGAGCGGGACCCTTCCCTCTGTCTGGAACGAGGAAGACTCACCGCAACTGGTTCCGGGAGCAAAGCCCTGTTTCCAGAGGCGTAGGGTGGGTGGTTCCGGATGTCTCAGCATCCGGGTTCACCCACGCGTCAGGAAATCCTGCAACCAGAAACGGAAGAGCGCCCTGTCTGGAACGGGGAAGATTCACCGCAACCGGTCCCGAGAACGAGGCCCTGTTTCCAGAACTCAACGAGTCCTCATAACCCAATAAGTACGAGAAACTCAGATGTACGGAGAACTGGCACCTCTTGGCGGCGGCGACTCGATCCCGCTATTGAAGAAAACCCTGTTGGTCGGGCGCCGGGAAAGCTGCGATGTGGTATTGCGGTTTTCCAACGTGTCGGCCCATCATTGCCAATTGACGGTCAACGGCGGCTACTGGTACGTCCGCGATCTCCAGAGCCGCAACGGCGTGAAGGTCAATGGCATCCGGGTGAACGAGAAGCGACTGGACCCGGGCGACAAACTGTCGATTGCCCGCCACAACTACGAGATTCAGTATTCACCGGCAGAATTGGGCGCCGTCGGCCCGCCGCCTCTGGAAGAACCCGAGAGCGACATCCTTGGAAAGTCGCTGTTGGAGCGGGCGGGTTTGGACCGGCGCCGTACCACCAAGATGCGGGTACAGGACGATCCCGACGCGCAGGTGAGTTACGACGTCGAAGACGACTCGCCAGGTCAGTTGCGCTATCGCGCCCGCTAGCCTCGCAACCCTATGGCGAAGAAACGGAAGATACGGGCCGATTTCCGAAAGAACCGCGTCATGCGGACACGGCGCGGCAATTGGACCCGCGACTTCCAGCAGCATGGATTCGAGGACGAAGCGCCCCCGCTGAACGAACGCGTTAGCGGCAAGGGCGAACTGAGCCGCCGGCGTACCATCGTGGGCGATCGGTCCGACAACCAGGAGCAGCCGGGCCTCGACGTGCAACTGGAGGTCGATCCCAAGCGCTGCTGTCCCGGCCGGGTCCTCGCCGTCAAGGGGCTGATCAGCCACGTCGCCGACGCCCAGGGTGAAGTTTTCCGGTGTGCCACCCGGCGTCTGCTGAAAACTTTAGCAACGGACCAACGGCATGTCGTTGTCGCGGGCGACCGCGTGATGTTCCGCCCCGCCGAAAACACCCAGCCGAAAGAAGGAATTATCGAGCGGATCGAGCCGCGGAAGGGAAGCATTTGCCGGGCGAGCCGCGGGCGGCAGCACATCATCGTTACAAACGTCGATCAGTTGCTCATTATCACTAGTGCCGCCGAGCCCCGGCTGAAGCCCAGCTTGATTGACCGGTTGATCGTTGCCGCGGAAAAGGGGGGAGTGCGACCTGTCATTTGCATCAACAAGACCGACCTGGCCGATCCGGCGATCCTACAGCCGCTGGTTGGAGTATACAGCCAGATGGGCTACCAGGTGTTGCTCCTTAGCGCGAGAACCGGTTTCGGGGTCGAGCGGCTGCAGCGTGTGCTTGGGAGCAAGGAAAGCGTCGTGGCCGGCCAAAGCGGGGTCGGGAAGTCCTCCCTGTTGAACGCCGTTGATCCCGGGCTGAAGCTTCGTGTCGAGGCTGTCAGCGCCGAAACGGAGAAAGGGCGGCACACGACCACCACCGCCCAGTTGCTGCCGCTGGCGTTTGGCGGTTGGGTGGTCGATACGCCGGGAATCCGGCAGTTCCAGCTCTGGGACGTTACCGCAGAAGAGGTTCCCGCCTTCTTCCGCGATATCAGGCCCTACGTCAGTTTGTGCCGATTCCCCGACTGCACCCACACCCACGAGCAGGACTGCGCCGTGAAGGACGCCGTGGCCGACGGCCGCGTTGACGAACGCCGATACGAGAGCTACTGCCACATCCTCGAGGACGGCGGACTATGTACCCCATGATGCCGCGATCTTCGTGCCTCACGGACGTCCGATCCGGCCGCCGGAGAACCAAACGCTCCAAACTGAGAGGCGAGCCGGGGCTGTCAGGCCCCTGTTTCCGCCCCGGCTTCAACGCCGGTCGTCGCCCATGCGCCCAGCAGCCAGGAATACACTGGGGTGTAGTTCATCACCAAGGCGATGAGCTGTGCAATGCTTCGCAGAAACAGTGGCCTCACGGCCCCCGCTCGCCGGAATGTGCGACTGCGAGGAAGACTTTGCCGCACACGGCCCGGGGTAGATGCCGGCCACCCGGCAGGTTACCATAGGGATAGGACTGGAATCGACCCATAACCCCAGGAGAAAACTTAGCATCGTGTACGAACTTGAGCGCGCGGAGAGTGTTGCCAGTGAGGCAGCCATTCTCGTTGGTGTTCTACTGCCAAATCGGCGGATGGGGGAAGCCCCGTTGGTCGAACTTGAGGGATTGGCAACCACGGCCGGAGTCCACGTCGTCGGCCGGCTGACGCAGCAGCTTGGCACCCCTCATGCAGCAACCTATCTCGGGCGCGGGAAAGTCGAAGAACTGACCCAACTGGCCGAGTTCAACGATGCCGACGTCATCATCTTCGACAACGACCTTTCGCCCGCCCAAACCCGCAACCTCGAAAAGGCAACCGGGCGGAAGGTGATCGACCGGACGGAACTGATCCTCGACATCTTCGCCAGCCGGGCACAGACGTATCAGGCACGGCTGGCGGTCGAACTCGCGCAGCACGAGTACGCCATGCCGCGGCTGAAACGGATGTGGACCCACCTTTCAAGGCAGAAGAAAGGGGTCGGGCTCCGCGGCCCGGGCGAGAAGCAACTCGAAGAGGACCGCCGGCTGGTCGAAAAGCGCATTCGCGACCTTCGCCGCGAACTTGCGGTGATCGAGCATCGCAAACACCGCGAGGTGGCCGCGCGGAGCGATGCCATGACCGTCTCGCTGGTCGGCTATACGAACGCGGGTAAGAGTACGCTCATGAACGCGCTGACCGGCGCCGGGGTGTTCGTTCAGGATGCGCTGTTTGCTACCCTCGATACCCGCACGCGCCGATGGCAACTGCCCGGCTGGGGGCCCGTGCTGCTGAGCGATACGGTCGGGTTCATCCGCGACTTGCCGCACCATCTGATTGCCAGCTTCAAGGCAACCCTTGAGGAAGCCCGGCAGGCCGACCTGCTGCTGCACGTGGCCGACGCCGGCAACCTGGCCGCCAGCGAGCAGATTTCCGCC
The DNA here is from genome assembly GCA_034005525.1 of Thermoguttaceae bacterium. Taxonomy (GTDB): domain Bacteria; phylum Planctomycetota; class Planctomycetia; order Pirellulales; family Thermoguttaceae; genus PWXP01. Next base: position 21,829 of record JAVEUP010000112.1, read on the forward strand.
GCCAGCCGGGTGCTTAAGGAGATCGGCATCCAGGAAAAGGACGCCATCCTTGTGCTCAATAAGGTCGACACGCTGCCGGACCGCGCGCGGCTTGACACGCTGCTCGCGCGGTATCCGACGGCCATTCCCGTCAGCGCGCAGCGGCGCAGCGGGTTGCGACGCCTGGCCACGGCCGTATCCGACGCCCTGAGCCGCGCGTTTCCCAATGTGGACGTTGAAATGGGGGTGGACAATGGCCGGCTCATGGCCTATCTTGCCGCACACGGCGAAATCCTGTCGAAACGGTACGTTGACAGCCGGGTGATTGTCCACTGCCGGCTGCCGCAACAGTACCTCGGACGCATCGACGAGCCGGGAGTGAGCGTCCGGCCGCACACTGCCTCGCGCCATCGCTTTGACGGACCGCACGAGGAAACAGAGTCCGGCATCGGGGAAGTGGCCTAAGATGGCGAAGCGAAGCCTCAACGGTTTGCGGGCGATTGTCACCGGCGCGTCGAGCGGCATCGGGCGCGAACTGGTGTGCCAGTTGGCGGGGGCGGGAGTCCGCGTCGTTGCCCTAGCTCGGCGCGAGGACCGCTTGCGCACGCTGGCCGGCGAATGCGCCGCTCAGCCGGGCGAAGTGACAACGGTTGCCGGCGACGTCACCGAGTCCGACGTGCGCGATCGGGCTGTCGAAACGGCAGACTCCCGATTCGGCGGGCTCGACATCCTGGTGAACAATGCCGGCATTGGGGCCATGGGCCTCTTCGAAGACGCCGATCCACAGCGCCTCCGGCGCATCATGGAGGTGAACTTCTTCGCGCTGGTCGAAATGACCCGCCTGGCGCTGCCGCTGTTGCGCCGAGGGACGACGCCCATGATCGTCAACGTCAGTTCCATCCTCGGCCGCCGCGGGGTGCCGTACAACAGCGAATACGCTGCCAGCAAGTTCGCCGTGCACGGGTTCAGCGAATCGCTGCGCACGGAACTGGCCCGGCACGGAATCGACGTGCTGGTAGTCAGCCCCGGCACCACGGAGACCGAGTTCTTCGACAGCGTCATCGAGCGGACCGGCGCACCTGCCTGGCCCGAACACCGCCCCATTTCGGCCGCCGAGGTCGCCCGGAAGACCATTCTCGCCATGCGCCGCGGGCGGCACGAGATCGTACCGTATTTCTGGGGAAAGGTTCTACTGGGAATGAATCGCCTTTCTCCGACGTTCGTCGACCGGCTGATGACCCGCTACGTCGGCTGACCTGGATGGTTCACGTAGGGTGGGCCGAGGCCGCGCAAATCCTTGGTGGGACGGCGCAAGCCGTACCCGACTGATTCACACGCCGCGCGCTGGGCGCACGTCGGTCTGAGCGGCGGAAGTCCCACCAAGATCGCTTGCTTGTCGCCACCCTACATTCCGGGCAACCCGAGCTAAAGCAGGCTTTCCAGGAGAAGTCGCAACTTTCGCAGCTCGGCCATCTGATCGACGTCGGGCATGGGGAGTATGTCGACCGCCAGTGCCCGATTGTACCGGTGCTTGGTCAACTGGTTCAGCAGTCGGCCGTATTCTACGTCGCCCTGGCCGACCCGCACCTGGAGCCGGTCTTTGGACGTATCGCGCAGCCTGACGTGATAGACGTGCTTCATGACCTGCTCGAACCGCGCACCCTTATGGGGGCCGTAGATGAAGTGGCTGGGGTCGAGCGTAATGCCGAGCCCTTCGACGTTCTGGCACATCACGCAGGCGGTATCGGGGTCCTGCGACATGCGGCCCGTTTCGGTTAGCAGCCCAACGCGCACACCCTCGTGCCCTGCCAACGCAACCAGCTTTCGGAGCCGTTCGATTTCTTCGTTGAAGGGCGTACCCAATTCCGAGGACCGGACCGTAACGGTCACCACCTTGGTTGATTTGGCCAGCTTGCAGCATGCGGCAAACTGCTGGTAGTACGTTTCACCGCTGTCGGCCTCCGGCTCGACGCTCATGGCACAAATGGTCAGCCGTCGCGTATTGCGACAACAGCGGGTGGCCTTTTCGAGGTCGGCAGCCACTTCAGAGGGTTTCATATGCCCCTCTGTTTCGTGCAGCATCAGTTCGATGGCGGAAAACTCCAGGTCGACCAGCTTATCAAGGGTCTGGTCCAAGGGCAATTCGGCAAGACATCGGGTCGTCGCAGCGACAAACACGGGCGTATTCCTCCTGAAATCACTTCCTTCCCAAATCTAATCCCGGGCAGCGCCTCAATGTATCCCCTTCTTGGCAACACCGCAACTCGTCAAGCAGCCAATTTCCTCCTTTCGCTCCGCTTCAGTCACGCCCCCAAACCATGAGAAGCATGCGCCCATCTAAGAGGAACAGGAGGCAACAGGGGAAACGGAGCTTGCCTTCCCCTGGCCCCTCAATGCTTCCCGTGCTGAGGCCAATATGCAGGCGAGGTAATGTGGTCTTGCCTCGCGTCACCCCGGCAGCGGTTACGCGAGCAAGTCGGCGATCCTCCTGTTTTTCCTATTCGCCCTACATTCGTGTTTTTGGGTGTCAATTTTCCGATTTTCCGATATGGCACACTCGGCCCGCATGCTGTGCCTCGCTTCGCAACGCGAAATCCTGCCAATCCGGCCACGGCCAAATAATGTACGTCTGTATATGCTTGAATCTAACACGTCAAACGCCGATTGGCAAGCTGCGGAAATGGGCCAGCGGAGCCGGCTCTTCCGTGTTCAGGTGCAACCCGCGGCAATGTAGCAGGCACACGCTGCTGTGCCGTCCCCAAAACAAAGGCTGTCTGCACCTAGAAACGGAAGAGCCGCGGAAGCCTGAGCGACGACGTGGTTGTCCAGGTTCCTGGTGTTATGAGGGACTCGCGTATCGTCCCCGCTAAGCTTGCCCCAGCCGGATCAGTCACTGGTCAGCTACCATGAGTCCCCCTCCCTCGCGTCTTCCCGCCTGGCGGCGCAAGCCGGCGGGAAGCGGGCTCGGCTACCGTGCCGGCTTGCCCGGCGGGGAGAAGATGCGAGGCAATCCCAGGTTGCCAGAAACGATGCCACGACCACGGGGTACCCAGAACATCGGTAATCGGACACTGGACGAGTGCCAAATACCGCAGTTTCGTGAGCCCGTCAATGTATTCGGTTGGATCGTCCTCGGTCCTCGGGTTAAGCAGTTCGAGCGTATCCAATGAACTGAGAGCACGCAGGTGGGCAAACCCCGCCTTCGTCAGGCGCGCCTCCCCGATCCGCAAGTAGGCCAGGTTGGGGTAGTTCCGCAGTTGCGCCAAATCGTCGTCCGTTATGTCCGGCAAAAAATGGATGCCGGTGATGCGTGTATAGTGCGCCTTCCGCGGCCGGTGACCGCCGTCGAGAAACAGGAACACACTATCGTCCTCGATATCGTCGCCGCGCCACTTGACTTCAGGCAAGGGAACCGCCTTGCCCCACCAGCTTGAGTCATCGGCATCAGAGCGATCCGGCTGTTCGGTCTGTGCTCCGGGCAAGGGGATCGGCTTACCCCACCAGGCCGCATCCTCCGCACCTGGGCCATGCGACTCTTCCTCGTCTTCCGTTTTCGTCGGCACCGTTGGAATCGGTTCAGGTGAGTTATCGGCCATGTGCGGTTGCTCGCAGCCGGCAACTAGACCGAGGCAACAGTAGCCGAGAACTGAAAGGTACATAAGATAGTGATGCGACATAACTCCCTCGAACCACACTTGAGCTAATTCGGAGAATATATGGGGGAGACCAGGGGACAGGCGTATACATTGGGTAGCCAGCACAGTCTGGGGCGTCATGGCGATTCTCTGCGAGGGCGGCCGCGAACACGCAGTGTCGATTCAAGCCCCAGTTGCTTCGCGGTCTGCTCGGTCCAGAACGCACTGCCGAACGGGCTGCCACGACGAACGGATCGGCGGATAGCCTGGAGTTCTGCCTCCGTTTGCGGAGCATTGACGTGCTCCGTCCAGTCGGACGGTTGCGGCAGGGGCCAATCGCCCAGCAACGGCCCGCCTGTCTTGCGTACCCGTTGATGCAGGCTTCCCCATGGCCAGTCTTCCGCGCGCTCGACGAGCCCGGCACGCAACGCATTCCGCTCCACGTACCGCACCACGGCATAGAAGTGCTCGTCGCTTTCGACCGGAAAGGACTTGAAGCGGCCCTGGTACAAATGCCCGTAGCCCACGCGGCACCTGGCCCGTTGCCACCGCTGCGTGTACATGTTGGCCATTCGCTGCATGAACCGGGAAAAGTCGCCGTCGTGTTCGGGCCAAGCTACGAAATGCCAATGTTATGTGAAGTTCCCAATTATGTGAAGTAGACTCATTGGGTTCTTGAGGTTCGTGTTGGTGTTCTGTGCGTTCTGTCCGGTATCGGCTGCTCGTCACTTCACATAATTCTGGTATGACAACCTCCATCGGCCCCGATGGGCGGGGCCTCAGAAAGGTGGATGCGGGATCGTCAGCACGCGTCCGAAGGGACGCTTGAGGTCCGTCGTGGAAGTATTAAGCGGTTCTTGGAAGCGCTTGATACACAAGCGACTCCGGAGGGCCTCTCCAAGCTGACGGCCGACGATGTCGAGACGTTCTTTGTCGAGCATTCGCGCACGATGGGCCACGCAGCCCGCCGCTCGCTTCAAGCGGCGTTACGTACCTTCTTGCGATTCTGCCTCCATCAGGCATATATCCAGCAACGCCTTGACCGTGCAGTGCCGACATTGCGCACCTACAAGCTGGCTGGAGTCCCACGGGCTCTCGGCGAAACGCAGGCGCAGGTCGTCCTCGGATCTGTGGATCGCAATACGACGGTCAGTCGCCGCGACTATGCAATTCTGCAGTTGCTTTACACGTACGGGGTGCGCGGCGCCCAAGTGCGCCTTCTTCAACTAAACAATGTTCGGTGGACCGAGGACCAGATTCTCTTCCGCGCCGCGAAGAAGGGCAAAGACTGCCTGCTACCGTTGACGGCCGAAGTCGGCGAAAGTCTGCTCGATTACCTGCAGCATGGCCGGCCGCGATGTTCGTTTCCGCACGTCTTCCTGACTTGCCGGGCGCCTTATCGCCCCTTGCCGGCTAGCAGTTCGCTGTCTCAGATTGTACGACGCTGTATCTGTGCCGCCGGCGTCGATCTGCCCAGCTGTGGGGCGCATGTCTTCCGTCACGCCTTTGCAACCCGCATGGTTGCCGAAGGGCATCCCTTCAAAGCGGTGGCCGACATGCTGGGGCACCGGCATCTCTCCACGACGTTCATTTACACGAAAGTCGACTTCAACGCCCTAAGCCAAGTGGCATTGTCCTGGCCGGAGGAGGTGGTCTCATGAATGCATGGACAGCTTGCAGTTGCCTGGCTCCACAGATCGAGCGTTTCATTGAGCTGCGCCGCCTGTCCGGCAGCAGCTATGACAGCCAAGCGCGGTTATTCGGTTACTTCGACCGCTTCCTTGTGGAGCAGAATGTCAAGGAGCCCCGCGTCACCCGGGAAATCTGCGAACGATACCTAGAAAGCCTCGTAAAGCTTGCCCCCCGGACCCGGGGGAACCGATTCTGCGTCGTTCGGCAGTTGTGTGAGTATCTGGCCCGAACCGATCCACGTGCTTACCTTCCCGAGCCGTTGCGAGGCCCTCTTTCCCGCCAGGCGCATGCGCCCTATATCTTCACGCCCCAGGAGGTTGCGGCGTTGTTGTCGGCAGCCATGCGACTCCCACCTTTGGGGGCCTTGCGGCCGCATACGTACCGGACGCTGTTCGGTCTTCTGTATAGCACGGGTATCCGCATCGGCGAAGCCTTCGCGCTGAATCTCAATAGCTTTTTCCCCGCCGACCAGCGGCTCTCCTGGATGCCGTTGAGACCGAGCGAGGTTGCAGCAGGCGTACTCGAAACGCTCGGCTCGCAGGAATCCG
>JAVEUP010000310.1:0-6327 GCA_034005525.1 Thermoguttaceae bacterium
GCCGGGCCAGCAGCATGGCGCTAGGGTGGCTGCTGACCGGGCTTGCCGCCGCCGTCGAGCACCGCCTTGCCGGCGAGGCGTTGCGCGGGCTTGCCGACGCCGCCTGCGAGCAACTGCTCAGCCGTCAGGCCACCGGCGGGCTGTTCCCGTTGGGCAGCGGCGCCTTCCGCAAGAACATCTTCCAGTGGCGCATCAACGCCCGGCTGGGCAGCTTCGCTTCGCAGGTGTACCCGGCGGTCGGGCTGGCCTGCTACTCGCGCGCCGCAGGCGACGACCAGGCCCTCGCCGCCGCGCGGCGCACCGCCGAGGCGTTGTGCGCCCTGCAAGGGCCGCAAGGCCAATGGTGGTGGATTTACGACGTTGCAACGGCCCGCCCCGTAGTGAAGTATCCGGTGTACAGCGTCCACCAGGACGCCATGGGGCCCATGGCCCTGCTCAGTGTTGCGCTGGCGAGCGGACTGAGCGACCAAATACCGCCCGCCGTTTTCCGCAGCGTCGCATGGCTGAGCGGGCAGGAGGAACTGCCGCACGTCGAGTTGATCGACGCCGAGTTGGGCGTCGTATGGCGGGCCATCCAGCGCGACCCGCCGCAGCGGACCGGCGAGTTCGGCCTTGGTCGCCGCGAGTGGCTGCGCATGAACCTGGCCGCGTGGACCGGCCGGCCCGACAATCGCCCATTCGCCACCGGCTACGTTTGCGACGAGTGCCGCCCCTACCACCTCGGCTGGATCCTCGCCGCCGACGCCATGGCCGCGACACTGAAGACCAATTAACCACAAAGAGCACGAAGGACACAAAGACCGATTCGCGCACCTAGCACCTAGCACCTAGCACCTAGCACCTTCCCCCCATGCCTGACACTCGCTTAGCCCTGATCACTACTCGCGCCTTCCGGCCGCAAGTGGTCGTTGCCCTTCAACCAAAGATTACACGACACCATGGCTGATCCGTATATGGTCATTCGAAAGATCGGCTCCGAGATTCGCGCCGACGGCATGATGTCTTTTCGTGCTGGTTCGCAGCCAAATGGCCCATACGTCGAGTGGCGGTGGAATGGGCATGATTTGCACGTGGCAAATGACCAATACGGTCTCTGGCCTGCCTATTACTCCACATTTCTGAATGGATTCGCGATTTCGACTTCGATTCCGCAGCTAACGGAAGTACTGGAGACGAATGAGTTGGACTATACAGGCCTGGCAGGATTTTTCCGCCTCGGTTACTTTCTGGGGGACCGCACAGCCATAAGGGGAATTCGCGCGCTGCCGCCCTCTGTGGAAGTCAAATGGAATAGCGGCTCCCCCGAGGTGCGAGGTAGTAGACACGTGTATCGTGAAGAGAGCCGTCTTTCTCGCGATGCCGCGATTGACGGCTATATCGACTTGTTTGCGCAGTCGATACGGAGGTGCTTGCCGGACGGTCCGTGCGCCGTGCCACTGAGCGGCGGACGTGATTCCCGGCATATTGCCCTTGAACTGACTGCCGCAGGCCATGTTCCGGAATACTGTGTTACAGTTGAAGGCTCGGGTGAAGATCTCCCCGTGGCAGCCGCACTTGCGAAGGCAGCAGAGTTGCGGCACCATACCGTCGAAACAAATGCTTACGGCTTTCCTGCAGAGTGCCGCAAGAATATATTGACAGGTTTTGGAACGACAGAGCATCGCTGGATGTTGGCCATCACAGACTTCCTGGCAAACAAGGTGCAATTCATCTACGATGGCCTGGCAGGTGATGTGCTCTCAGCTGGCCATTTTGCGACACGCGAAGCGCTTGGACTATTCAGGACAAACCGTCTTCACGAATTGGCTGCACTCCTATTGCCGAACGAAGACAAGACATCCCTAAAGCGGTTGCTGTCCTCCGAGACGTATAGGCGGTGCAACCGCGAGGTCGCCATTGCGGAATTGGAGTATGAATTGGGGCAGTATGTCGACCACCCTAATCCCATCGCGACATTCTCTCTTGCAAACCGAACGAGACGTGTGGCTGCGCTTTCCCCGCTATGTCTCGCACGACAGGCTGGAACGGTATTCTGCCCCTACATGGATCCAGACGTAGTCGAGTTCTTGTTGGCGCTACCAGCCGAGACGTTTCTGGACCATGGATTTCACACCGACGCGATTCATCGGCGTTTTCCAGCCTTCAAACACATTCCTTTTGCAAAGAAGCGCCAAAGCATCGCTTTCCAGGGGCACCTGGATGTCACCAGGACATCCAGACAACTGCCGGACTACCGGACGTTTGCTCGACAGTTGTTGTATTATACCTATGTACAGCAGCGACCCCCGCGCATTCTCTGCTCCCCGTTTGTGTTCCCGCGCCTGGCTCGCGCTGCCGTCGACAATCGGTACGCGCGTGCAAGCGGATGGCTCTTGATCCGCACTTGTTATCTCGTCCAGTTAGAACGATTGTGCCTTGGCGAGCTTGTAAGCGAATGAAGTGGCAACGTTCAGCCCTGATCATCACCCGATCATTCCCGCCGGATGCGAGTGTGGGGGTGCATCGCGTGCTGGGCCTGTGCCGGCACCTGGCCGAAAGCGGCCGGTGGCGAGTGACAGTCATCACGGCGGCCCCGCCCGAGGGCGCGGCCGTAGACGAGGGCCTGCTGGCAGCGGTGCCCGAGAAGGTGCGCGTGGTGCGCACCGCCGCACCCGATCTGCCGCGGCTGGCCGCCCGCGTGGTCAAGGGGCGCAAGCGTGCGAAGCCAAGCAACGACCGCGGCCGGCCCGATGCGGAGCCCTCGGAAACGCGTGCAGGCGCCGGGCCGGTTTTGGCACTGCCCCGCCGGGCGCTGCGCTACGCCGTGGATTGGACCTCCTGGTGGCTGCACGTGCCGGACGGCAAGACCGGCTGGCTGTTGCCGGCGGTGTGGGCCGGCTGGCGCGAGGCGCGGCGGGAGCGGCCCGACGTGATCTTCACCACCGCGCCGGTTTGGACGGCCCACGTGGCAGGCGCCATCCTTTCCACCATGCTGCGCGTACGTCTGGTGGCCGACTTCCGCGATCCCTGGGTGGGCAGCGCGTTCCGCAACGTCCCCTACGCCCCGCACCGGTGGCTGAGCGCCTGGCTGGAACGCCGCGTGGTCGCCCGCGCCGCGCACGTCACCTGCGCCTGGGACGGCATCCGCCGGCACCTGGCCACGCGCTACCCGCGATATGCCGACAAGGTGACGACCATTCTCAACGGCTACGACCCCGACGCGCTCGAGGCGGCCCCCGCCCGGCGCCCGGATTTGCCCGGGCGGGTGTTCGTTCACGCAGGCGGGTTCTACGGTCCGCGGAGTCCCCTGCCGCTACTCGAAGCACTCCGCCGGTTGCAGGCGGGCGGGAATGGCCTTGCAGGCAAGGCCGCGTTCCTTCTGGCAGGCCCGGGTGAGTACAAGGGCCGCGCGCTCGCAGACCTGGCGGCCGAATACGGCGCGGCGAACCTGGTGCATGGTCACCCGCGCGTGCCGCACCGCGAGGCCCTTGGGCTGATCAAGGGCGCCGACGCCGCCATGCTGTTTGGCCAGAGCGGCAGCGAGGCGTTGGCAACGATTCCGGCGAAGGCGTACGAGTACATCGGGCTGCGGAAACCCGTACTCGCCATCGGCGCCGGCCGCGAGGTATGCAACGTGATGCGCCGCGGCGGCTGCCCCGTTTGGTCCGCCCCGGCCGACGATCCCGCCGCGCTGGCCGCGGCCATTGACCACGTCCTGCGTTACCTTGCCGGCGCCGAACCCCCGCCCGAGCCGGTGCCCGAGAAGCCCGAGGACCTTACGCGAAAGCGGATGGCGGAAGAAATAGAGAAGGTGCTAGGTGCTAGGTGTCAGAAGTTGGGAGCTGGAAGCTAGGAGATGGGAGATAGGGGAGGAAGGTTTCAGGTTTCAGGAGTTGGGAGCTGGGAGATAGAAGTTGGGAGTTGGGATTGGCCCAATTTCTGGCTTGCAAACCGGCGTGCGGTCTGCTAAACTCAGTTGACTATACATGCGTCCACTTTATCACTCGAATGGGGGGCGTGACGGAGGGTGAGTGTGGAAAATGAGAAATCTGCCATACAAAAAATCTAGTTGCTGGTTGGGAGATGGGAGTTGGGAGTTGGGAGTTGGGAGATGGGAGTTGGGAGTTGGGAGTTGGGGACGCGCTGTCGCGGGTCGCGTCAGGTCTTCTCCCAGCTCCCAACTCCTAGCTCCCAGCTTCCACCTCCCCCCTAACACTTGCCGCAAGCGAACCGTGGCACTACAATGAGGGTTGGGCGAGCAGTGGAAATGGCGACCGGAACAGGGGTCAGGAGCCTTTTCCGCGGCGAGAAGATATGGCTCTTCCGTTTCTAGGTGCAGGCCGCGGCAATGTAGTAGGCACACGCCGCTGTGCCGTCCCTGAAATAAAGGCTGTCTGCACCTAGAAGCGGAAGAGCCGAAGATATGAGCCATGATGATGGAAGGCAACTGAACTGAACTGGCGATGTTCCACCGTTTCGTCGGCGAGCAGCTTGCCGGCGGGGTGGATTGGACGCCCGAGGAATGTGTGCGTCTGTGGCGCGCCGAGCAGCCTTCTCCGGAGGAACTGGCCGATATACTCGCCGCCGCTTAAAACTGCGCATTTCCGTAGGATGGGCTTTCCAGCCCGTCAAAACGGTGACGGACAAGAATGTGCATCCTACAGAAGCGCAAGAACGGCACGCGGCGAGTATAGTGTCGCTTCCGTGCGGCGCGCTTTGGACCAGGCCGAACGCGGCGAGGGAAAGAGCCTGGCCGACTTCGATCGGGATTTCCGCGCCATACACCGCATTGGCAGCACCTGATGACCTATCGGGTGCTCGATAGGAGATAGGAGATAGGAGATAGGAGATAGGAGTTAGGAGACAGGGGATGGGAAGACACTGCCGTGGTAGGCGACCCGCGACAGCGCGTCCCCAACTCCCAGCTCCCAGCTCCCAACTCCCAGCTCCCAACTCCCAACTAGCAACTAACATGCGACACGATTACCATGTTGTTTACACCCCGATTGAAGATGGGTGGATCATGGCGACGGTGCCGGAACTGCCCGGCGCCGTAACCCAGGGCCGCGATCTGAGCGAAGCGCGCGAGAACATCAAGGAGGCGGTCGAGCTGCTCCTTGCCGCGTATCGCGAGAACGCCCGCAAGGATGCATCCGGCGGCGCCATGTGGGACACCATCTCGGTCGAGGTCCCCGTGGGATGAAGCGACACGACCTGATTCGGCACCCTGAGAGTTCGGGCTGCTATTTCGATCGTGAAGGCGCGAACCATTCCATTTACCGAAACCCTTCCAACGGCCGATGCGCTCCCCTCCCGCGGCATCGCGAGATCAAGGAGACCACCGTGCGGACCATTTGCGATCAATTGGGCATTCCGCGGCCCTGACTGCCCGGCCGGCGCCCCGTGATGACACAATGACGAATGTCGAAAGCCAAAGGCGGAAGGAAGGGGGTAGAAGCTGGGGAAGCAAGGTGCTAGTTGCTAGTTGCTAGTGGACGCGCTCGCGCGTCACTGACACCTGACACCTGACACCTGACACCTTTCTCCCCCAACTCCCAACTCCCAACTCCCAACTCCCAACTATTCCCATGCCCACACTAACCGACATTGGATCGCTGATTACGCAAAGTCCCGGCATTTGCGGGGGCCGGCCGCGCATTGCGCACAAGGGGGTCTCAGTCCGCCGTATTGTGATCTCCTATAAGATGGGCGAAACGCCGGAGGAGATTGTCACACAAATCTCCCATCTTACATTAGCCGAAGTTCACGCGGCGCTGGCCTATTACCATGCCAACCGGGAAGCGATGGACGCTGCCATTGCGGCCGAAGATGCTGAGTGCGATCGTCTGGAAGCCGAGCATCGCGCCGCAAGGAGCCATTCGTGAGGATCGGCCTGTACTTCGATGAAGACACCGTGCGTCACGCGCTGGTCGCTGCCCTGCTGCAGCGAGGGGTCGATGTGCGGACCGCCTTGGATGCTGATATGATCCAGGCGACGGACGATCAGCAGTTGGCTTTCGCCGCCGATGAGGGCCGCACGATATACACGTTCAACATGCAAGACTTCTGCCGCCTTCACGCCGAATGGCTTGCGGCCGGCCGCAGCCATACCGGCATCGTCGTCGCCAGGCAGCAGCAGTATTCCGTCGGCGAGCAGATGCGCCGCCTATTGAGACTCCTCGCCGCCAAGACCGCCGACGACATGCACAACCACCTGGAGTTCCTCAGCGACTGGGAACCGGGAGCCGGGAGCTAGGAGTTGGAAGCTGGGAGCGAAGTAGAAGATGGGAGATGGAAGATAGGAGATAGAAGCTGGAGAAGACGCTGACGCGACCCGCGACAGCGCGT
>JAVEUP010000009.1:0-84278 GCA_034005525.1 Thermoguttaceae bacterium
CTCCTTCACCGCCGCCCTCTCCACCTCCTTCACCGCCGCCTTCTCCACCGCCTTCCCCTTCGCCCTTGCCACCGCCTTCGCCTTCTGCTCCGCCTTCACCTTCGCCCTTGCCGCCTCCCTCGCCTTCTGCCCCGCCTTCCCCTTCGCTCTTGCCGCCGCCTTCACCTTCTCCACCGCCCTCCCCTTCGCCCTTGCCGCCTCCCTCGCCTTCTGCTCCGCCTTCACCTTCGCCCTTGCCGCCGCCTTCGCCTTCAGCGCCCTGCCCCTTGTCGCCAGCATCACCGCCCCGGGCGTCGCCGTCCGGGTCTCCCCCGGCGTCACCCTCCTCATTCTTGCGGATGTCGTCGGCAAGTCCACCAGCCCGACCCGCAAGCTGCCCTTGCTCGGGGGCAAGACGTTTGGGATCGCCACTGCCGCCGGTGCGGTGTTTGATGCTCTCCTGCGACTTGATAATGCGGTTGAGTTCCTTGATGTACTCGGCCAATCGCTTCTTTCGTTCGAGAAGCTGCTTGGCCCGGTTCTCGCTCTGCAACAGTTCCAGCAGTGCCGCCAGGTCCTTCCGGATGTCGTCATGGTTCTCAATTGCCCGGGCAAGCTGGTCTTGCTCAAGCAGCTTGGTGAGTCGCTCGAACTGGAGGTCGATGAGCCGCTCCTTGCCTTGCGCAACGGTCTTTCTGAGCAGGGCGGCACGCTGCGGGTCGGTGCCGGCGGTCAGTTCGGCCATTCGGAGCAGCACCTGTTCGAGCCGCTTGAACCGATCGGAAATCCGCTGCTGCTCCAGGGCGAGGCGCTCTGTCGAATCGGTGTCGGCCTCCGCTTCCGCACCAGCCTCCGTTTCGCCTGGCGCCGCCTCGGTTGCGGCGGGCGCATCGCCGGATTCCGGGCCGGGATCTCCGCGAGCCGTCAGGACGACGGCCAGGGCAATCATCATGGGGCAGGCCATGCAGGCCGCCCTCCACCACAGTCTTGCAACTACCATGTCAGTTCTCCAAAAGATCGCGAACCTTTTGTTTCTGCCGCTCCTTGGTTTGCTCCTGCAGGTCGCCTTGGAGGGCGATGATCTGCCGGAGCATGTCGACGGCCTCGTTGAACGACTCCAACTCGATCATGCGCTGAAGCACAAGCTGCATGGCCAGAAGCACTTCGTCGGCCTGCTGGCGCGCCCGATCGCGGCGCGCCGGCCCCAGCTTTCCATCGTCGAGCGATTCCTGCAGGGAGTCAAGCCGCCTCTCGAGTTCGGGAATGGCCTTGTCCGCAATCGCGTGCAAAGGCTGGGCTATGCCTTCCGCGATGCGAAACCGCAACTCCTCCGTATCGACCCGATTATTGATGAGTTGAAGCTCGATGTCGTCGAACGCATCGGCCACGCTTTTCGTTTCATGGACGTTCTTCCGGCTGTTCTGCAGTGCACGCTGAACCCGCAGAGTGCGCCGCGTCAGTTGGCGCATCGGCGACGCCCCTTGCGCATCCTGGTCGTCCCCGCCCCCGTCCTCGCCGGCTTGCTCATCCTCCCCGGTCTCGCCGCTTCCTTCCTCGCGTCCGGCAGGGTTTGCGAATTCCATGCGGGCCAGCAGGTCGCGGGTCTCCGTGGCCTCCCGGATTATCTGCTCGAATCGCTGCCGCAGGACCAGTTCCCGGGCCTCCAGCATGGTGCGCAGTTGATCGGGAGTGACAACCTCCAACTGCCAGCGGTCACCGCTTCCAACGTTCGGGCGGCCGGAGAGATCGTAACGGTCTTCCGCCTTGACAGAGAGGTTGAGCTTCTGGCCCACGGCAAGCGCCAGGTCGGCCACCTCCAGGGCTTCGTCGTTGAGCACGACGGTAGGCGGAGTCGCGGGCCAATCGCCGATGGGCCGCGTGCTGATCTTGCCCTGGTCGATCGCGTACTCGAACCACGTGCGGGCAACCCCATAGTCGTCGTGGATCTCGCCGGCGATCGGCAGGCGTGCCTGCGGAGTGACGGCAGTGCCGATGCCGCGCAAGCGCACCGCCAACTGCGGGGCCGTATCGGCAATCGCCACCAGTCGAAGCTGCGTGGGCTCCCGGCTCTGGATGCCGTCCGTGTCGAACAGCGTGAACTGGAGGGTCTTGTCTTGCATCAGCGGCGGCACGTCGATCGTGAAACCTCTTCGGTCCGGATCGAGAGCGCCGGTTTCGAGCACGATGGGCGGAGGCGGCGGCTCCTCGAGCATGGAGTCGATCCGTACCCGCACCAGCGGCTTGCTCGACCTGGCATGAACCAGGAGCCGCGAACCGAGCGGTACCTGCATGACGCCGCTGACTGGCACGATGCGGTTGGGGCGTCCGGTGTATTCAGGAAGCTGCATCGTGAGCTGCATTTCGTTGATGGCGGGACTATCGACCACCTCGATCCGCAGCCCTCGAACCGCCGCATCGCCGCCGAATACGTCCAGCTCGACAGACGCCAGCACGCTTTCAAACCGGTGCGAGTACTCCTGGAAGGGATCACGGCCGGGAACCGCGTTCCCCTGCCGGCCCACCGACTCGCGTTGCTGCCGTCCGCCCTCCGCCCGGTAACGGACCTCGATCACTTGGGGAACGACCGGCCAGGACATGTCGGCCTTGGCAATCAACTCGAACTCGCTCCCGCGAGCCAGCTTGATGCACCCCTCCTCGTCGAATCCCTCGACGACCAGCCGGGTGTAGCGCGGCCAAAGCTCCGGCGAGAGGGCCAGGCTGCGCTGCACCCAAATGCCGAAAATCGAAGGCTGCACCAGGGCGAACGCAATCACGCTGGCTGAAACCGCCAACGCCAGACCTACCCGACGCCGAAGCGGAGCGAAGTTGAACACCTCGCGCACGCGTACGCCGCCAATACGTTCCGACGCTTCGCGGCATGTCCGATCGAGCATTTCCGGGTTGCATTGCCGGGGATCGGACGGCCGGCTGGAAAGGAAGACGGCCGTCAACAAGGCGTCGTCCAATTGCGGGAAATGCCGTTCGAGCACCGTAGCCATGCTGGTGTCGGCGAGCGGGACCAGAAGCCGGAGTACGATCCTGCGAGCCACAATGGTCAGCAGCATCAGGCCCGCTGCTGCCAGGGCGAGCAGGCGGACCGCGGGGCGGGGTTCAAAGAACCAGTCCCCAAGCAGCGACATCCAGAATGCGAACCCGACCCATACGGTAGCTGTGGCCAATCCCTCGATCCATACATAGCGCCGAATCCGCGCGCGGAGCTTCGCCAAGACCGCCTGGATTTGCGGGGCGAGTTCGATTCGATCGGTGTCGGGAGCGTTTGTCATGATGCGAGTTCTAAGCCAGGCGGACCAGGCGGCGAATGAGCCATTCGGCGAACAACAGGCCGCACAGGACGGCCATCATCCAAGTGAGCCACAATCGCTCCCAGTCCCTGCTGGGGGCAATCGGCACAATGCTGGTGCGAGTGCGGTCTTTCAGCAGATCGGTAATCGGCGGCTTTCCCGGCGGCGGCGCCAAGAGTTCCTCCGCGCCAAGATAGTACACGCCGGGTTGCTGAGCATCGACGCGAGTGCCCTGCGCGAGCCGTTCCAGCAGCGCGTCGTTCCGCTGGGGCGTCTCCCTCTCCAACTGCGGAATGCGCACGCTGATCCGCCGCGAGAGGCGCTCGTCGCTGCTTTCGGGAATGGGCAAATCGAGCCGGTAGTCGCCTTCCTTCAAGACGGTGAACTGGCCGGCAAACGAGCCGATCCGCGCGGGGTCGGCCTGCAGGACGACGTTCTGAACGCCGCCGCCCGGAGCGACCACTTGCAGTTGGACGCTGGGCGCTTCAAGCGGGTCGAGTTGCGCGTTGGTCAGCCGATATGCCTGAACCTCCACCGTATCGCCGATCAGGTAGCGGTCCTGGCCCACCAGGAGCACGCCGCGGGTGGAGCCCCGCAGCAGCCGCCCCCGCGAAACATGCCGAATCAGTTTCGTGTAGAACTGCTCGAAGTATCGGTCGTCCAGCGCCCGCAGTCGCCACATCTCGCCGCTGCCGGCATAGAACACGCGGCCGGAGGCATAGAAGTGCCAGGCGAAGTACACGGGCTGCTCACTGCCGGCGGCGACTTGCGGATCGGAGAACCGGGCCAGTACGGTGGCTCCCTCTTTCGCCCCGCGCAGAGGCGTGAAGCTGTACACGCCTGGAAATCTGCGCCAGGTCTCCCGGCTGCTTGTCTCGGTGTCGCCAAGCCACAGGAACTCCGATTCCATTCCCTCGCGGGTGAACTCCAGCGGCCAAGGTTCGCGCGAGCCGTATGCCACGGCATCAACCCCCGAAAAACGCCGCTGAAACTCGACCGGATACAAGGCGCGAATGGGCGCCATGGCCGGGTCTTGAACCCATCCGGCCACCGTCCGGCCCGTGTACACCGGACCCGCGACGATGATCAGGCCGCCGCCTTGCTCAGCAACCCATTTCTCCAGCAACTCAACCTGCGAACCGCCCAATTCCTGCCAATCGGGGTCGAATGCCACCACGCAATCGTACTCGTACATCTCGTCGCGCGTGATGGGGAAATCGTCAAGAATGCGATCCGACTCCTGCGATATCCCCTCCTGGGCCGTCTGAAGAAAAACATCCACTTCGACCGACCGGTCCCGGAACAAGACGTTTCGGAGGAACTGGTACTCGCGGGTCGGGCCGCCGGCCAGCAGAAGGACGCGGGTCTTCCGGTCCACGACTTCCACCTCGACTTCGCGGACGTTGTCGTCCGGGTTGCGGTCGCCGGGGACATCGTCGATGCGCAGGACGAGAGTGTGCCGGCCGGTCTGATCCGGCGTTATCTCGAAACGCACCGGCAGGACCTCACTGCCGTCGCCAAGGATGATCTGCTGCGATTCCAGCAATTCGCCGGTTCCGGGTTGACCGTCCGACTGGCTATCGCGACCAAGCAGATGCACCGATACGGCGCGACCCGCCATCCCCTGGGCCTGAATGAGCCCGGTCACGGTGTAGCGGTCGCCAGGGTAGGCTCGCTCGGGCGCCAGAAGGTCGGTGACGCGCACGTTGGCGGGGAGTTGGTCCGACCCGATCCCCACAGGGAAGATGGGGATTCGGGCCTCGCGGGCCAACTCGAGGACCGCGTCCGGCGACACTCCCGCGTTCTGTCCGCCGTCGGTCAGCACCAGCACTCCCGACACGGGCGAGTTCCGTTCGTCGTGAATCAGTTGCGACAGGGCCTGGCCAAGCCGGGTTTCCGTTCCGGCCGGTTGCAGGAACTCGTCCCAATCGACCACAGGATCACCGGCAGGGTCGGCGCCGCCGGAGCGGTCTGCGGCCAAGCCCGCTTGCTCCGGCTCGAGTTTGCCGAGCGAAACGCGGGTATCACGATGAAGCTGCTCGTCGAACCGGAACACTTCAACGTCGTGCGTCGTGCGGAGTTCGGCCAACAGCGGCGACATGCCTAGCAGCGCGGCAACCTGCTGCGAGCGAGTGGCGGGCTCGCTGTCGCCCGGCCGATCGGAATCGAGAATGCCCATGCTCAGGCTGGTGTCGGCAAGAATCAGCACTCGCGAGTTGACCGTGCTCTCCTGCTCCGTCCGCCATTGCGGCTGGAGGTAGAGCACCACCAGCGCGAAGAACACCGCGGTGCGCAGGAAGGTAAGAAGCCAACTGAGCGGCCGGGGAAGGTCCACCGAATCGCGAAGGTACATCGAGCGGACGAACAAGCCGATCACGATGAACGCCGCGACCGGCAGAATCCAGTCGGTGTTCGATTGAATCCGGCTGAACTCGAACGTCACGTGAACGGTGCCGTCGTCTGCGCTTGCCGCGGCGAAAAGCGGGGCCAGGAAGAGCCGGGTCATACAGCACCTCCTCTCGCCAAGGCCGTCCGCGGCGCCGATGGGTGGTAGCTTGCCCACCACGCCACGACCTGCTCCAGAAGCAGCAGCGCAACCAGGAAGTACAACAGCGCCTCCGCCAGGTTATAGCCGGGATCCTCACCCAGCACGTAGCGGAAACTGGCCGCTTGTTCAAAGTAGTAGGGAACGCCCGCGAGCCTGGAAGCCAGTTGCGGTCCAGCCAGTGTTTCGAGATTGCCCCCGTCCGGTTCGACATTCACGGCGATCCGCTGCTGCTCCGTGCCGCCGTCGTTGCGGAACAATTGCAGGCTATAGATGCCGCTTCGGTCGGTCTCGTCCAACTGTACGGCCAGAGAGCCGTCCTTTGTCGGTATGGCCTCGGTCACGGTCGAGGCCACGGCCTGCTGGCCGGGATGGAAGACTCGCACCTGGGACTGATACCGGCCGGGGTCCAGATCGACCCGCACGGGCGTTCCGACGCGCGCGTCGCGCAAGTCGCCGGTCTGCCCGGCCAGGAACACCTGCGTCTCCAGCATGGTCACCACGTAGCTTGGATTGTTCCGACCCCAGTTGTTCCAAGTGGGCGCCGCCGAGGTCAGGTAGGCCACGACGCGTCCCTCGTGAAACGGGCGGACAACGACCAGCGGCGCGCCGTTCCGCAACCGGGCGATGACCTCAGCGCCGGAGTCGGGCGCCGGAGTCCAGCCCTCGGCCGCCGCGAAGTAGCGATGCACGTTGACCGTGGAAAGGAACGCGTTGCGCTGGCCGGCGAATACGCGGAATATCTGGTGCCGTTCCGTCCGAAGGTCCGGGGCGCGTTCGAGCCGATCCACCAGCAAGTCGGCCGGCCCGGCCACCGGCAGCGGCATGACGCCCTCCCCGTCACGATACAGTTGCTCGTTGAGGAATCGGCTGCCCGACTTCTCGCCCAGAAAGATGCCCAACCCGCCGCCGCGGCGCACAAACTCCTCCAATGCCACAATGGCGGAGCGGTCCAGGTGCGGGACGTCGAACAGGTAGATGACCCGATACTCGTCCAGTGGGTGGATGCTCAAGTAGCGTGGCGTTTCAATGACGGGCCGAATCCCGGTCTCGACCCGGCCCCCCGGCGCAAGCGCAAGGCTGAGCGCCCGCGCATCGGCCGCCTGCTCGTCGTCGATCAGCAGGACCGGCACGTCCAGAGGAATATCGAGCGTCAGATACCGGTTGTTGTCGGCCGCCACGGGATCGCTTTCCAGCCGAGCCGCCAATTGCTGTTGCCCTCCTGCGACAAACCGGACCAGGAACCGTTCTTCGACGGTTTCGCCGGGCGGAATCTCGGCGATCCTGACGGCCGGACGGGGCTGGCCGTTTTCTTCCAGCAGTACGGAAACGTCGCGGGCCGTGCCCGTCCCGTAGTTATGCACCGCCACCTCGACGAATATGGGCACACCCACGGCGCGGGTGCCCGTCGAAGCGCGCAGTGAGACAATCGCGAGGTTGTCGCGCTGCTGGTCGACACAGTTGACCAGGTGCAGCTCCGCCCCGTCGGCCGTGATGGCCAGCAAGCGGTTCCGCAGTTCGGTAGGTTCGTTCCATTCGCGGGTGCGGAAGTCGGAGACGAGGTATACAATGCGGCGTTCGTTGTCGGTGCTCCCGAGCAGCCGCTGCACCTCGGCCAGCGCCGGCAGCGGCCCGGCAGCCGTCTCGGAAACACGCATGCCGCCGAGCGTTCTTTCCAGGTCGGCCTCGAAACTCCGGTCAACGGCTGCCTGGAGCAGATCGACCTCGCTGCCCCGGTGCTCGCGGGCCACGCGGGAGAAACGCATGAGCGTGAACTCCTGCCGCTGCTGCTGCGCGGCGGCCTGGGCGCCGATCCGCCGGATCACCGCCTTGGCCTGGTCGAACGCGCTGGTGTCGGCCCACCGGTCCGACATGGAAAGACTGTCGTCGAGCAAGACAATATGGTGGGTTTTCGAGCCACCGAACAAGCGGCCAAGCTCGTTGCGCAACAGCGGCTGCGCCAGTACGAGCACGACGGCCGCCACCGCCAGCATGCGCATCAGAAGCAGCAGAAGTTGCTTCAGCATGATCCAGGTGCGGTTGCGCTTCTGGCTTTGCAGAAGGAACTCCATGGCCGCCCAGGGTACGCGCCGGTGACGCAGCATGTTGATCAGGTGAATCAACACGGGCACGCCGACCAGCAGCAATCCCCAAAGCAGCGGTTGAAAGACAAACCCGGGCATTCGTGACGCTCTCTACTTGCTCTAATTCCGATAATGCATGCCAAGTCGGTTGCTCAGGTAAGCCGCCAGGGCCGCGTCGAGGGGCTGGCTGGTGCGGAGCAACTGATAATCGACCATATTCGCCACGCAGCCGCGGCGGACCTCTTCAAGATACTCGGCCAACGCGTCGAGGTAGCCCTGCCGGAGCGCGCGAGGATTGCAGCGCAGCATGTCGGCGGTCTCGAGGCCCTCGAACCGCGTGGGTCCGGTAAACGGGAAATCGAGTTCATCGTCGTCCATGACGTGGAACACCATCACGTCGTGCCCCCGGCTGCGCAGCAGCTTCAGCCCGCGGAACAGGCCCGGCCGCTCGACCAACAGATCACTCACCAGCACGACCATGCCGCGGCGGGGAAATGTTTCGGCCACGAGTCGCAGCACGGGAAAGATGCCCGTCTTGTCGCGGGGTTCGCTGACGTCCATGGCCTGGATGATGGCGTCCAGGTGCGTGCGTTTGGTGCGCAGCGGCACGACGGTGCGCGGCTGCTCGTCGAACGCGACGCAGCCGACGGCGTCCTGCTGGCGCAGGAGCATGTACGCCACGCATGCGGCCACCGTGCAGCCGTACTCGTACTTGTTCAACGCCCCCCGGCCGTATCGCATGCTGCCCGATACGTCGCAAAGGAGCGTGCAGCGCAGATTCGTGTCTTCCTCGAACTGCTTCACGTAGAACCGGTCCTGCTTCGCCCATACCTTCCAGTCGACGTAGCGCAGGTCGTCGCCGAACGTGTACTCCCGGTGCTGGAGGAACTCGACCGACTGGCCGAAGTACGGGCTGCGGTGCATGCCGCTGAGGAATCCTTCGACGACGTGGCGCGCGCGCAGATCGAGCCGGGCGATGCGCCGGACGGCTTCGGGATTCAGGAATCGCTTGGGATCGGACATGGCGGATGGATCGTTAAGATGCGAATATTCTCTGGAACCGCTCGTCGCGCGTCAGTTCATCTTCCTTGGTCGGCGTCATGTCGATCAGCCGCTCGACCAGTTGATCCGTTGTGACGCCTTCGCTCTCCGCGGTGAAACTCAACACCACGCGATGCCTCAGGACGGGCTTGGCCAGCGCCTGGATATCCTCGCACGTGACGTGCGTGCGCTGGTTCAGCAATGCCCTCGCCTTCGCTCCAAGCACGAGGAACTGCACGGCGCGGGGACCGGCGCCCCAGGCAATCTGGTCCTGAGCGAACTCGGGCACACCCGGCTCGCCCACGCGGGTTTGGCGCACCAGCGAGAGCGCATAGCGAATGATATGGTCCGATACCGGCACCGCCCGCACCACACGCTGCAAATCGAGAATCTCCTCCGCGGCCATCACGGGCAGGATGTTGTCCTCCATGGTGGTCGTGGTTCGCCGGGCCACCTCGAACTCCTCCTGAAAGCTCGGGTAGTCGACGAACACCTTGAACATGAAGCGGTCCTGCTGCGCCTCGGGCAGGGGATACGTGCCTTCCTGCTCAATCGGGTTCTGCGTGGCCAATACGAAGAACGGGTCGGTCAGGGCATGCCGCACGCGGCCCACCGTGACCTGCCGCTCCTGCATGGCCTCGAGGAGGGCCGCTTGCGTCTTCGGCGGGGTGCGATTGATCTCGTCGGCCAAGATCACGTGGCTGAAAAGAGGGCCCTCCAGGAACCGGAAATCGCGGGTGCCCGTTGACCGGTTCTCCTCGATGACGTCCGTTCCGGTAATGTCGGCCGGCATGAGGTCGGGGGTGAACTGGATGCGGCTGAAGGTGAGGTTCAGAGCGCGGCTGAGCGTGCTGATCATCAACGTCTTCGCCAAACCGGGAACGCCCTCCAGAAGGCAGTGCCCCCGGCTGAATAGCGAGATCAGAAGCTCATCGATCACGTGCGTCTGGCCTACGATCACTTGCGACAACTGATCGAGGATCCGCTCGCGCGCGGAAGACAACTTCTCAATAGCTGCGGCTTCTTGTTGGGCAAGTCCTTGTTCGCTCATTGAATGACCTTGGGGTGCGGTTGGAACAGCAAATGGGCAGCGGAATGCGCGCCATGCCGGCTAGCGCTGATAAATGGGTAACGCGGCCCTCTCAAGTTGCAGAATGGTCAGGTTGATCGATGTTGTATACACCGGGCCGATGTAACCTTGGCTCCAGTATCCTTCCGGGGTAGCCTCGGAGATGATTCTCGCGTAGATCCGATCGCGATATTCCTTCCAGTCGTCGCCACCTTCGCGATACAGTACCTGGGAATAGTAATAGTGGGCGTAGTGCCAGTGGCCAAACCCCGCATTGGAGATATCGAAAAGATTCTTCTTGCAGTAGTCCAACAGTCTCGGGACGTACTCGCTATCGTACTGCCCGGCGTTGAACAAGCAGGTAATGGCGGCCGCGGTAATGGCAGGCCGGCCGCCACCCCCGGCTGAATTATACTGTACGCCGCCATCGGGAGTGGTGCAGCGTTGAATATACCCGATCGCCTTGTCGACGATTTCGGCGGGGACGGGAATGCCGGCGTTACGGCACCCGCGCAGTCCCTGCACCTGAGTAATGGTCGTGGACCCTTCATCGAACCCGGCGCCGTCTTTCGCGCTCACATAGCCCCAGCCGCCCGGATTGGTCTGCGCCTGCCCGCAAAAGATGACCGCCCGCGAAAGTACGTCGACCAGTTCCGCGCGGCGTTCGGCGTCTTCCTCCTCGCCGAGCACCTGGGACAGGAACAGCATGGAAAACCCATGCCCATAGGTGTAACGGTCGTCTCGCGTCGGGTCGCCGATCAACCCGTTGGGCCGGCTCCGGCTCAAGAGATAGTCGACGGCCGCCCGGATATTCGGCGCGTATCGCCCTTGCATTGTGGTCGAGCCCTCGCACAGAAGCGCATTGGCTGCCATAGCGGTCATCGAGGTCGGGTATTTCCCGCCCTGGGCCGACCAGTGGCCGATCCGCGACTGCTGTCCGGCGAGCCACTCGAGCCCCCGCTCCGTGGCGCGCCGCACTTCGGCATCGTCCAGCGAGGCCGCCTGCACCGGGGCAACGCAGCCCGCCAGTACGACCAGTAGAATGCGAAAGGCTTGAACTCTTCTCATATCGATGAACTCTCTACTACTTAGGCAGCTACCGCGTGGAGCGGGGCCACGGCTGCCCCGTTTGCTTTCCGTCATGGATTGGGCTCCGGCTCCAACGGTTCGGGCCAGCGAGGGAGCACATCCGAGGCGCCGCCGGCAATCGCGCCGGCCTGTCTCAAGGCGCCTCCAATCGCCTTCAGTATGGCCGCACTGGGCTTGACGGGCGGGGAATCGACGCCGGATTGGTCATCCATGCCCTCGGCAGCCTCCAACTCCTCGGGGGATAAGGGGGTGTCGGTGAGTTGAAATCGGACGACGTTCTGTTGCAACTGGATCTCAATCGAGTTGGTCTCGGGATCGCCGACGACCTCGAATGTGGCGGTGGGCCCCGTGAAACTGCCGCGGTAGACCATCCGGCCGTTTCGCTTGTCCAAACACGCCACGCGCGTCGTGAACCGCTCCGCCCCCGCCCTTTGCGGATCGTACGACTGGCTGGCGAACACAAAGACCGGCAAGTCCTCCGGCTGGTGCAGCACGAGCAACTGCGTTTCGACGATCGCCGGCTTCGGCCACAGAAGCTGTCCTTCCATATCGAACGCGTAGACTCGGCCACTGCCGATCGGCCGGTAGTGGGTGCCCGGCAAAGGGTTGATCCTCCGGGCCTGGTCTTGGATCCGCGGGCGGTTGGTAACCACCAGGTATCGGCTGCCAGCGCGGACCAGGTGCATTTCGGTGGCCGTGGCCTCGCCTGCAAGCTTCTCGTCGAAGATCACTCGCCCGTCATGCATCCGAATCAGCTTCAGCACGCCATCCGGTCCCAGTGAGCCAAGCAACTCCTCGTTCAGATACGCCGTCTTGCCGATAGCCGTGCGCATCGGTCCCCAAACATAGTACTGCTCCACCGGATCGTACAGTCCGAGCACCTGCTGACCATCGGCCGGATCAACATAGGAGACCACAATGTACCGGCCGAGCGTAGTCATCACGGCCTGGCCGAATCGGCGCTGCACGGCGGGCAGGACCTCGTCGGGCTCGCCGGCGAGACGTTCCGGAGCCGGGAGGGACCGCTGCCCCACCAGCGACCCATCCAGTGCGCTGAGAACGATGATATCGCGTTGCTCCGGGGCGGCGGCCAGGACATATTCCTCGTCGCCGAATAGCGTGGAGCCCAACGGAACGCCATGACGCACCCAGAGCGTTTCGCCCGTAATCGGGTCGGCGGCGACCAGGTTGCGGTAGTGCTGGAAGCACACGTACCGCGACGTCACCGGTCCCAGCGAACCCAATTGGTGGGAGCCGTGCTGGACGATGGCAACGCCCTGCGGAAACTGAGGACCACCCGCCATGGCAATGCGGAGAAGGGTCTGGTCGAAGCCACCCTGGGTCAAGTCCTGCGACCACAAGACGCGAACCTGCCCACGTCCCGGCTGACCGAGCGCGTCGATGGCAATGATCCGGTATCCCAGCGACATCACAAGCAAATGCCCGCAGGCGCGCACGTAGGTGGTTGCGGGGTTGAATGCGAAAGAATGCGGACTGCCGGGCTCGACCAATGGGGCCGACCATCGGACGTTGCCGAATCCGTCGGTGGCCGAAACGGCCCTGCGGCTCTGATCCATCCGGATGACGGTGTCGCGGAAGAACGGTCCCGGATCGCCGCGGAAGTCCAAGGGATAGCGTCCTTGGGTGGGCGGCCGATTCGCCGCAATCTCCTGAACGTCGATGCGTCCCTCGGGCCAGATCGGGTCGGCCCCGGACAACGGATGGCCAAGATGGCCGTCCGGCAGCGCGTTGATCAGTTCCCGGCCCGTCTTGCCTTCCAGACACACGACGTCGGCATAGCGCTCGGCCAGATACCGGTACGCCGCCTTGGCCTCGGCCTCGTGTTCCGACTGGGCAAACAGTTCCGCCAATCGCGCCGCCGCGGCGCCGCCCGGCGACGCGCCGGTTGCCGACGGCTTACTCCACAGAGCCATTTCGACTTCAAGCAGCTTACCGGCATCGGTCAGCGTTCGGACCAAGGCATCCCGGGCGGGATCGGTGCCCGAGTCGTCGCCAAAGTAATCGAGGAACCGCACGAGCCCCTCGACGGTGTTCGCTTCAACCGCGTCTTGCATTCGCAACGCGATCAGACGTTCGATTTCGGCTGCCTCGTCCCCGGAAGCCTCGGCACGCAGCGTGGCCAGCCGCGCCCGGATCCAGCGGTCGCCGCGGACGGAAAGGGTCTTGTCAACCGGCTCCACCCGGCGGCGGTCTTCGTCGAACTCGATGAGCTTCATGTAATGCTCGAAGGCCGCGCTCCACTGGCCCGCCCGGTGCAGGCCGTTGGCCATGACGCGCAGGAACTCGGCCTGCTCGGAAGGTTCGCTGAGCAACGGCTCGATTTCCGCGGCGCGCCCCCGGAAAGCGTCGAAGTCGTTGCGCAGGCCGTCGAGCAAGGCCTCCCGAAGCAGGTCGGCGGTGCGCCGGTCCGACGCCAAACGGTACGAGTGATCCAGGCTGCGAATCGCCTCGTCCCGTTTGCCTTGGTCGAGCAGCAACTCACCGTGCAGGGCGAGCGCCCCGGCATCGGCCGGGTCTTTCGCCAAACGCTCGGCCACCTCCTTGCCCAGCACCTCAAGCTGGTAGTACGCCGCCAGACCGCCGGCGGATTGAGACAGCACCAGCCCTTCGTAACTGACGAGGTTTCCGGGAACTTGCCCCTGGCGGGAGCGCGCCACGTGGGCGGTCCGCCCATGGTCCAAGTCGACGGCGAGAATCTCCGCCGTGGTAAGTGGAATGAAGTACCGGCTCCCGCTGTAGAAGCCGTGCCCGCTGGGCATGCCGCCGTCGGGAAACTCCAGGGTGCGCCCTTCCCACGCCGGCTTGCCATCGGCCAACCCGAGGGCGCGCACCCGCTGCCGCCCGACCAGAACAACCGACCCCTGATGGACGCAGGCAACAAAGAGATCGTCCTCGCGGCTTGCCGACCAGTGCTGGCGGCCGTCGACCAAATCGAGGCAGTAGAGCGAGTCGGACTCCATGGGAGTCACGAGCACGCGGCCGTCGGAGATGATCGGATTGGCGTCAGCCCAGCGAGTGGCTCCCTGCTGGCCCGGGTACACCCCGAACTGCACCGCGAAGAACGGCACCCGCTGCCTGGTGACGATGCTTTGCGAGTAGCGATAACCCCAAAGCAGGGATCGTGTTGCCAGATCCACGGCGACCACGGCTCCGGCCGAGGTTGGGCATACCATGATGCCGTCGGCATAGGCCGGCGACAGACCGGACAGCCGTCGCACCGGCGAATGAAGCACCCCTTGCTCCACCATGGCGAGAGGCTGTGCCCAAAGCAGATCGCCCGTTGCGGCATCAAGGGCCAGCAGGCGAATCTCCTCCTTCGTTTCCGCCAGGACAAACAACTGCCCGCGAAGCGGCAAGGGCGGCCCCAGGAAGAACGTTTCGGCCATGCGCAAGGCAAACTCGTCGCCGGACCCACCCAAGTGCCACTTCAGCTTGCCCGTGCGAATCTCATGGGACGCCAGCCGGTTGTACGGCTCCGGCTGGCCCGGCATCACCCGGACGGCGCCGCGCACCATTTGCCGCGTTTGTGGAAGCCCCGTTGAAGGCGTCAGATCCTCGATCGTGAAGACATGCTGGCCGTCGCTGCTGATGGAGCCGAACGTCTTGTCCTGCAAAACCCGCTCTCGCATGGCCAGTGGCACGTGCTGAAGCTGGCCGCGGAGCCTTTGATCGTCGGGCGAAAGGTGCAGGAGCGACTCCAGCGGATCGTCCACGGGAACCTCCCACAGGCGTTTGCCCGTACGCACGTCGACGGCCAGCAGATTCCGCGTGGTGCGCATCAGCGCCACATCGTCGACCACGAGAGGGTGCAACTCGGGAATCGGCGGAACACCCTGCTCCATATTCTGTTGCTGCTGCTGGGCAAGGAACCGTTCAATGACCGGATCGTCGGCAACCGGCACTTCCCAACGGACGTTCAGCAGCGGAGAGCCGCCCGGCGACGATGCGTTGCGGCTCGGGTTGCCACGAGCCATGAGCCATTGCCGTGCCGCCTCGGACGTATCGCTCGGCTGTGTTCCCACGTGCCCGGCCAGCCAGTCGGCCGCATCCTCCGCCGATGCAAACCACGGGACCTCGCGCCCCCCGAGACGAACCGGACTGCCCTTGCGCGACTCCTTCAGGACGGTCAGAATCCTCGCCGCCCGGTCGACGCCGCCCGCCTGATACCAACCGGCGGCCGCGGCAAGGGATAATGCCGGCTGGAACCGCGCATCGTTGTTCGGCATAGAATGGAGCCTGTCGAGAGTCAGGGCACCGGCCAGCGGGCGGCCGTGGTCCAGGTGATGGAGCCCCAGGAGCAAGGTGGCTTCATAGCCTGCCTCTGTATGATAGAACCGTCGCGAGACTTCGGCGAGTCGGGTCATATCGCCCGCAGCCACCGCTTCGGCAAGCATCCTGCGCGCCTGCGGCCCATACTGTAACTCGTACAGTTCGCGCCCCTCGACAGGCATTGAGCCGATCAGTTGTCGAGCCTCTGCCTTCAGGCTTCGGTGGATCGGCTCGTCGCGGTCGGGCTGGAAGAAGAAGTCCTCATCGGCATCAAGGATGGTGCCGAGATTCCGGACCGCTTCGCCGAACCGCCCGACTCGCAGAAGCTTCTGCGCCTCAGCCAGTCGTTGAAGAGTCATTCGCGGAGCAGGTAGAAAGACGTTTTCCGCGAGTTCTTGCTCGTCCGAGGGGGGTACCGTCCGCAATTGTGCCATTGCAGGCCGCCCGGAACCCAACAACATCAGGAGCAGCCAGTAAGCCAGACCCGCCCCCAACGCCTTATGAAACGTAAGGGGATTCCGTTTCCCGCGCATCATGGTCAATCCTCTCTCGTTCCGTGGCCGGCAGCTTCCTGCCGGATCGGCTCACCCGGGTTATTCACGACGATGTAGGGTGGTGACAAGCAAGCCAAGACCCTGGTGGGCCTTCGGTCGCTTGGCCGGGACTGCTTCCAGCGCACGACGTGCAAACCACACCGGGTGCGGCTTGCGCAGGCCCACCAAGGACTTACGCGACCTTGCCCCACCCTACATGAATCATCCGGGTTCAGACCTCAGCCTATTCCTTATATTATAGCAGTCTGGTGTCTGTCGGCCAGAAGAAAGCGTGGACGATCACCCATCGAGACCATATCGACCCCCTCATCACTATGGTTCGTGTTTGCCTGCCAAGAGCACCGGTGAAGCAAGCGAACTGCGTCTTTGCCGCGTCTTGCGGCGGCGAATTCGGAATACGTCATGGCCCAAATTGCCCCTTGACCAAGAAAACTCGTAAAAAATGGCCCTCGATGAACGGAATTCCCGTGAATTCCAGTGTTTTGAGGCAATTCTCGCCTTGCTTTTTTCCGACAAGTGACTCTAATCATTACGTCCACCTTAACGGACAAATCGAGTTTACACTTTCCACAATCTCGCATGGAGGGATAGAAGCTATGGCCAAAGCCACCAAGAAACCACCCACCAAGACGGAAATCTTTACCAGCATTGGCGAGGCGACTGACCTGAGCCGAAAGCAAGTGGCCGCCGTGTTTGCGGCCCTGGCCGAAGAGGTCAAGAAGTCGCTGGGATCCCGCGGGGCCGGTGCGATCACCATCCCGGGCCTAGTGAAGCTCGAAAAGAAGAAGGTTGCCGCGCGACCGGCCAAGAAGGGCGTTCCCAATCCCTTCCGGCCCGGCGAGTTGATGGACGTGAAGGCCAAGCCGGCCTACAACAAGATTCGGGTTCGCGCTCTGAAGAACCTCAAAGACATGGTCTGACGAAACCGATGGCAAGCACGCGTGCGCTCCCGACCTGCCTGAGGTCGAAGAGCGCCCGCGATGCTTGCGGCTTTCTGACCGCTTCCAGTTGGTTGCGGGCAAGAACTGCCGGAGAACGGGCCTCGATTCTGTGCAGTCCTTCCGGGGCTGCTCCGGCATTCAGCGCGGGTTTCCCTGCCCGCGGTTGGAGTTTTGGATGGATTTCAAGCGAATCGTACCGTCGCTGGCGTTGTTGTGCTTGGGCGTGGGCATGCTGGTGTATGGGGCGGTCTTCCGCACGGTAACCATCTTCGAAGAGGAAGAGACCGAGGTATCGATTCTGATTCCAGCGCCGTTCGCCCCTCCCATGCCCTTCGGTGCCGACGACCCGTCCTTGGACCACGGTTTCCAACCGCCTGCCGACGGTTCGTTTGCCGAAATGGACCCGTTTGGTTCAGGTGCTCCCCCGGACGACTTGCCGGCAGGTGACGCCCGAAACCCGTTTGAACAGGGCGCGGCGCCGGATGAAACGCCAGAGGAGAATCCTTTCGCCGCGTCGCCGGAGCAGCCCGGTGAGGTTCCATCCGAGGAGCCGCCTTGGTTTCCGGACCCGTCGAGCATGATGTTCGAGAAAGTCACACAAATCGAGTTGGTCGCGCATACTGAACCCGAGTGGGTGTTGGTTCGTGAGATGACTTTTGGGGGTGTTGCCCGGCTGGAGAACGGCGAACTCAAGCGGACGTACAGTGGCAAGCCGCCGGCGCTGTGCCCTACGTGAGTGCGGTGAAGGAGGTCATGGTGGCCATGGCCAAACGAAAACTCATTCCTTTTACTGCGCGACTTGCCCGCTGGCGGTTGTGGGTGCAAGCGGCGTTCTTGCTCGTTTGGCTGGACCCGCTGCTGTTGCGGCTGCACATGGTCTGCTCGCCGGTGTTCCATTGCTACTCATGCCCGCTGGCTACCTTTGCCTGCCCGATTGGCGTGCTGGCAAACTTCAGCGCACTGCACGTGGTTCCTCTATTGGCGCTCGGTACGCTGCTGGTGGTTGGCACGCTGCTAGGGACGTTCATTTGCGGTTGGGTATGTCCGTTCGGATTACTGCAAGACTTGGCGGCGCGGGTGCCGACTCCCAAGTTCCGGCCGCCACATTGGATGACGCATTTTCGCTACGTCGTCCTGGTAGGGCTCGTGCTGCTGGTGCCGTATTTCTTCGGAACTGAGCATCCATTGTTCTTCTGCCGCGTCTGCCCGGCGGGGGCCGTCGAGGCGGCGTTGCCCCACACGGTCGCCACGGCAGTTTCCGGCGGGCCGGTGGCCTGGCCGAGCCTCATAAAGGGGCTCGTGCTGGCAGCCTTTCTGGTCAGCATGTTCTTCATGTGGCGGCCGTGGTGTACGCTGTTTTGCCCGTTGGGAGCGATCTTCAGCCTACTGAACCGCACGTCCGTCTTCTTCCTGCGGATCGATGAACCGCGATGTCGCGACTGCGACCTGTGCCGGAAGCTGTGCCGATACGGCGGAAAATCGGAGAAGCGGGCAAGCGATATGGAGTGCATCCGGTGCCTCGATTGCACCCGGTGCGACGTTATTTCGGTCGATCACGTCTTTGCTCGCCAAAATAGACAGCCCTCCCCGGAAAAAAGCTGCCTCGATATTGCCGCGAAATAATAGGACCTCTCGCCGCACAACCGTCCGTCCGGGGTATAGACACCGATTGGGTCGAACCGCTAAAATCAAAGGGTCTCGGATGGTGGCGACCAGGTATCCCCCGCGGGGCGTCGGTTGCTTGGGCGGACGCAATTCTGGGGCGCGGCGTGCAAACCAGGTTGGGTATGGCTCGCGCAGGCCCGCCAGGGACTTCCGCAACCTTGTCCCACCCTGCATGAGTCATTTTCGGGGTAACGGGAATGTTCTTTTTCCGGAGAGCAGAGACATGAAGCGATTGCTGGCAGCGTTTGTGATTATTGGGACGTCCCTGTTGGCGGCTGACGCTGCTACGCGAACGTGGACCAGTAGCAACAAGAAGTTCACCGTTGAAGCCGAACTGCTCGATTTCAAAGATGGGCAGGCACAGTTGAAACGAGCCGACGGACAGGTGCTTCAGGTGCCGCTCGGCTCTCTGTGCGAAGAGGATCGCGAGTTCATCAAGATGATGTTTCCGGGCGTAGAGGAGCAGCGGGTGCGCCCGGGCGCCGCGGTGCGCGAATGGACGAGCAAAGGTGGGACGTTCACCACCATGGCCGAATACCTGGGCTGCGATGCCGGCAAAGTACAGCTTCGCAAGCTGGATGGCGAGGAGATTTCCGTCCCCCTGGCAGCACTGAGTGACGCCGATCGCAATTGGGTCCGCGAGGAACTTCAGCACCAGCGCGAAGACGAAACCGCGAGCGCCCAGCAGCCGAGTGAAACCGAGGAGCCGATCGAACAGCTTGGCCCGCAGACCATCCCCATGCAGGTCGTGAAGCTTGAACCGGGCCGGGGCCGAGGGCGGCGTGCGAATCCGGCGGTGGACTACTACCTGCGCATGACGCAGCCCCAACTCTTTCACATGCAAGTTGGCCAGGATTCCAATGAGTTCGAGGCCGCGTTTCGGCGCATCGTCCGCAGTGAGCCGGCATACGAGGCGCCGGTTCCACTGAAGGCGGTAGCGAGACTCGGCTCCGAGGAGTTCCCCTTCGCGCTCGACGCCGTTGGCAAGCGCGTGGCAGGCTACAACCGGCTCTACTTCGACTTCAACCGTAACGGCGATTTGACCGACGACAAGCCGATCGATGCGATCGACGTCACCGGCACGCCGGCCGGCGGCGTTGTTCAAAGCAGTTTCCCGCCCGTCGCCGTGGAACTGACCATCGACGGCGCGACCGTGGAGTACTCGGTTCTGGTCAGCGCCCTTTGCGGGCAGCAGCCGGTCCCCTTCGCGTCGGCATCCGTGTATGCCGGCGTGGTTCGGGAGGGCCATATTCAGCAGGAGGGTTCGAAGATCCGGCTGGTGCTCGTCGACCACAACAGCAACGGCCGCTTCGACGACCGCGTGGCAATCCGTTTGGTCGGAGGCCGTGTTGTCCCAACGGAAGGCGACCTGTTGCTGATCAACCCAAATCCCAAAAACGTGCTCTCGGCCGACGCCACAATGGGCAAGGACCGCCATTACGTGAGCAAGACGGTCTGCATTGGCAGGCATTTCTACGAGATGGACGTTTCGCCCGCCGGCAACCAATTGACGCTGACGCCCAGGGAAATGGCCGTAGGGTATGTCACCAATCCAAGCCCCGGCTATCGCGCGGTCGCCTACAGCGACGACTTCGGGGTGATTATGCTGGGCGGAGCAAAGGGTGCCAAGATTCCCCTTCCGCCAGGGCAGTGGCGCGTGGCCAGCTACTCGATTGACGCCAGTGCGCTGACCGGCGGCGGGCGCACTGCAGTGACGGCCACTTGCGGGGAAGCGTATCCGCCCGTGACCGTGGTCAAGGACGAGACCGTGGAAATGCCTTTCGGCGCCCCATTGCGGGCACGCGTTGCGGTATCGAAAGCCGCCGCCAACCGAGTCAACCTGTCCCTATTCATCACCGGCGCCGTCGACGAGAATGTGACGGGCCTCTTCGTCAACGGCCGTCGCCCGCCCGAACCACGTTTCGTCATCACGGATTCCGACGGAAACGTCGTTCACCAAGGCGCCTTCGAGTATGGATGAGGCTTTACCTGCCGGTACCTGTGGCAGGTACCACCGGGCACAACGGGTGAGTTCAACGTCCACGTCGAGTTGAATGCCGGGCCGTTCCAGACCGACAACACCGGAAAGAGTACGTTTACCCTGTAAGGTAACCGTTGCAGCGAACCGCGCCGCCGCTCGTCAGCGGCGGCGCATCATGGAGTTCAGTCGAATCCCTTGTGCTGGTCGCGGTGATGGCGGCTGCCGTACTCGGTGGTCTTCCACGGCTCCATCTTGCCGTCGCTTCCGGCCTCTTCCGTTTGGGCCAGGAGTTGCTCCATCTCCCGCTCGGAAACCGGTTTGAAGGAGCGGGCCATCTGGATGTCCTGCCGCAGGTCGTCGCGCGACTGGATGCCGCAAACAAGCGAGGTGATCGGCTGCGAGAGGGCGAAGCGGCGGCACAGTTCGGCGCCAATGCCCAGCTTCTTCGGGATCAGCCCGCCGGCCAACCCCTTCATGCCGATCGCGGCGATCTTCCGCTCGTCACACACCGGCACGACTTCCTTCTGATAGCTTCGGTAGTGGGCGTCGAGCAGATTGATGGGCATTTGCACGGTGTCCCACTCGAAAGGCCGCCCGATCAGCCGCAGGTGATGGTCGATGTCGCGGTGGCCGGTAAACCCGATATAGCGAACTTTGCCCTGCTTCCTCGCCTCGATCGCGGCACGGATGCCGCCCTGGTCGAACAGCCACTCGGAATCGATTGCCCAGTTGATTTCGTGGAACTGCCACAGATCAATCCGGTCGGTCTGCAGCCGGCGCAGGCTGTCCTCAAGGTGCTTCATGGCGCCGTCGTAGTCGCGGTCGCATACCTTGGTCATCAGGAACACCTTATCGCGGCGTCCGCCCGTGGCCAGCGCTTTGCCCATCACTTCCTCGGCTCGGCCGGCGTGGTAGTCCCAGGCATTGTCGAAGAAGGTCATGCCCTGGTCGATTGCTTCGTGCATAATCCGAATAGCCTCGGCCTCCTCAGGCAGCCCAATGTGGTAGCCAC
This sequence comes from Thermoguttaceae bacterium, assembly GCA_034005525.1. Classification (GTDB taxonomy): domain Bacteria; phylum Planctomycetota; class Planctomycetia; order Pirellulales; family Thermoguttaceae; genus PWXP01. The sequence goes on from JAVEUP010000009.1 coordinate 21,553, forward strand.
CCAGGCCGACGATGGGAATCCGTTCGTCATGGCGTCCCAGCGGGCGCGTGGGGATCCCCGAGCTGCTATCGGCTTGCATGGCCATGGCCTGCCGGCCGAATCCGCCGGCCGCAAGGGCCGCCATGGCCGACTTCAAGAACGCGCGCCGCTCGACTTGAAACCGTTCGATTTCGTTGTTCATAACCCTCTCTCCATCAAGTGCATGCCGTAATGCCTCTCCCGCAGTTCAGGTTTCCCACAGAAAAGGTCGACGGTGCATTGTACGCAAGGCAGCCTGGGAAAAGCAAGTGACTTGTGAAGTTACGCATCGCAGCTTCCGATAGTAGATGTCCTTGAACTGAACGATCATCGGCAGGCCAGCGGGTCGATCGCGTAGACCCGCTTGATGAGCATCACCCTGGTCTGGCTGCACCGGCTGGGCGCCGCAGCCTCTGAGGCCTCGTTGCGGGGCTCCTCGCTTGGCTGCACCACTGCCTCGGCCTCCGACGCCGTGCGACGCATTCGGCGGGCCTTGTTCAAATAACAGCCGTAATAGCGGATCAAGTGGCTGCCGTTCGGCGGAATGTGCTGCGTGAACTCAGCGAGGAACTCCAGCGGGTCGAGGACCTGGAAGTCCGGCGACCATCGCTGCGCGACGGTGCCCGCCCGGGCCGCGGCCGAGCCAAAATACGGACCATCGTAAAATGGTCTTGACTATTCTACGATGGCCTCGATAATGGTCGTCCATGGAGATTCAGAAACGGCTTTACGATGCCCTGCTCGGGGAGCACTTGGCCAAGTACCGGCAGATGGCCTTCGTCACGGGGCCCCGGCAGGTGGGTAAGACCACGACCTGCCGCAACCACGCCCAAAACTATGCGAATTGGGATAACGTGGACGACCGCGAACTGATCCTCGCCGGCCCGGCCCGGCTGGCGGGGCAACTGGGCTTGGACCGGCTCAGGGAGGCGGCGCCGGTGACCCTGTTCGACGAGTTGCACAAGTACCCACGTTGGAAACAATTCCTCAAGGGGTTTTTCGATACGTATTCCGACCGGGTGCGCATGATTGTCACAGGCAGCAGCCGGATGGACGTCTATCGTCGCGGCGGCGACAGCCTCATGGGCCGCTACTTCCGATACCGGATGCACCCCTTCTCGGTGGCCGAAACGTTGCACTGGGATATTCCCGACCCGCAGCACATCGTGCGTCCGCCCCGGAAGATCGCGCCGGCCCAGTGGGACGCCCTATGGCGCCACGGGGGCTATCCCGAGCCGTTCCTTAAGCGCGACGACCGCTTCAGCCGTCGGTGGCAATCGTTGCGCCTCGAGCAGCTCGTCCGGGAAGACATCCGCGACCTGACCCAAATCCAGCAGCTCGACCAATTGGAGTCCCTAGTCCGCTTGCTTACCGGCCGCTCGGCTCGCCAACTGGTTTACGGCAACCTTGCGCAATCGGTTCGCGTATCGGTCGATACGGTGCGCCGCTGGGTTGAGGTGCTGCGCCACCTGCATTTGGGGTTCCTCGTCCGACCATGGTTCAAGAGCGTCGCACGGTCCTTGCGGAAGGAGCCAAAGTGGTTCCTCCGCGACTGGGCGTCCATTTCCGATCCCGGCGACCGAGCCGAATCGTTCGTCGCGTGCCACTTGCTCAAAGCAGTCGAAGGCTGGACGGATATGGGCCTGGGCGAGTTCGAGTTGGGTTACCTCCGCGACAAGGAGGGGCGCGAGGTCGACTTCGTGGTGGCTCGCGACGGCAAGCCGTGGTTCCTCCTTGAGGTGAAACAACACGACGAATCGGTCAGCAAGGCCCTAAAACACTATCAAGACCAACTCAAAGCGCCCTTTGCCTTCCAGGTGGTCCTCGACGCGAGCTACCTCGACGCCGATTGCTTCGCCCGGCCCGGCGCTCCCATTCTCGTTCCGGCCAAGACGTTTCTATCGCAACTGCTGTGACGCCCTGGTCGAATATGGGGCAGAGGACGTTTCGGAAACGACCGACTGCCGCACCCCGAAGTGCCTCCGGCGGACACGCCAACTGAAGGTGGGCCGGGCCGAGGTCCGACAGTGTCATGAAGGGGGGCTATATCAGGAGGTCTGCGCGAACTCCCCTGCGAATGGTTGCGCAGCATGAGACGCCGCGGATTACAGCTTGCGATAGTAGATGTCCTTGAACTGAACGATCATGGGCGGGCCGACGTGGACTTGCAGCGCGAGCGCGCCGCGGACGAGGCGGCGCGGGTCGCGGTCGTCCAGTTCGCACATGGTGACGCCGTTGATCTTCAATACCATGTGCCCGCCCTTCGCAGTGACGGTGTAGTCGTTCCATTCATCCAAGTTGATGGCCTTCCAGATGAGGAATGCGTTCTCCTTGAGTTTCGTCTCGTCAGTTGTCTGACCAGTGATGGCGCCGTCGCGCACCGACCAGAGATTCCGGTCGCCGTCCCAGCCGTCGAGGGTCTTTCCGTCGAACAGGGAGACGAATCCGTCGCGCGGCTCTACCGGCGCTTGCAGGTCTCCGCAGGCGAATTGGATGGCATCGAGGTAGAACTGCAAGATAGCCGGATTCCGGTACAACTCGGCCCGGTGGCCGAACCCGGTGTAGAAGACGCGCCCTTTGCCGTACGGTTTCACCCACGCCTGCGCAAATTCGCCCTCGGGATGCTGAATCCACTTCACCTCCATGTTCGTGTTTTCCTTGTCGAGTGACAGCAGCACGCGCAGCTTCGTCAGGTCCTGCGGCTTCCGCCGGTCGTGCGGATCGCTGTGCTGGTAGATTTCGTCGGCCAGGCGGAAGTCCTTGCCGCCGAAGGCGGCGACCAGGGGATGGTCGGGCTCGTCGACCTGAATTCCCACCTCCTCGTTCCACGGATGGCCTGAAAATCGGCCTCCGAGCAACTCGTGGAACTCGGGCCAGTGCGCGTTCGCACCGGTCGCGAAATGGTACGCCATCAACCCGCGGCCGCCGGCAACGTAGTCGAGCAAGCTCTTGCGGAGTACCTGCTCGACCGCGTCCTTGTCGGTGCCGTGCTTGCGGAACTCGGGGCGCTCGATGTCGGCGTCGGTGGGTGTGATCCATGGTCCGGCCGTGTTGTTGAGCACCACGGCGTCGAATCGCCCGATGTTCTCCGGCAGGAACATCGCCAGGTCGCTGGTAACCACCGGCTTGTAGGCGCCGCTCTTCTCGCCCAACGCCTGCATGGCATAGCTTCCGTACGGCACGCAGTAGCCCGCGTGCGGGTCTTTCTCCGGGTAGAGATGGTCCGGCGTATTGAACACGAGCACGGTGCGGGGCTTCTTCGGAGCGACCCGCGGTTGCTCCGGTGCGGCCTGCCAGATTTCTTTCTGCCGGTGCTCCGACAGTTCTTCGACTTGGGCCGCCGCGGCGCAGGTCGTCACGAGAAGCAGGGCCAAAAGGACGTGCCATACAGGGGGCGAACTTCGCATGGTTGATGTCTCCTGGTTACAGACTCCAGCCGTGCCGATACTCGCAGCGCAGCAGGGCGTCGGCCTCGGCGTTGTTGGTGATCTTCATGGCAAGCGGATCATACTCCAGCGGACCTTCAAACTGGGTTGCCACGTTGCCCAGCATGAGGAACTCGTTCAGCGGGCCGCTGAAGTCGAAGTTCGAGAGGCCCGGCGTCTCGCCCCGGCACGCCTTGAACCACTCCTGCTCCGGCCCGCCCTGCCGCGGCAGCACTTGCGGCGGGGCCTCGATCCCGGCGAACTTCTCCTCCGGCAACAGCACGGTCGTGGCGCTGTGTCCGGTACCGTACACGTGCCCCTCGTCGCACACCATCAGGCTCCCGGCATGGGTGCTGAAGGGCTGCTTATCCTGCCCGCCCGGGTCCGCGGGCGGGCGCATCAGACGCTGCATCGTGTAGAATATGTCCTTCACCGCACCGCTGCCGTTGTACCAGGTCAAGCGGATGGGCGGCAGATCGCCGCGGGCGGGCAGATCGTAGTGGACCGTTTCCCATCGCGGGAAGTTCACCCGAAGCACCTCCGGGACCACCGCCTCCACGCGGATCGGGGCCGCGGCGTCGGCCGACCAGAGCGCATTGACCTTAAGCGCCGTGAAGGCCAGCGCCGCGGAATGCGAGGCCCAATTGCCGAGTTGGCCCGTACCGAACTCGCGCCACGCCCACCGCTGGGTCCACTGACGATGGTACGGGCGGAACGCCGCCGGCCCCAGCCATAGGTCCCAATGGAACCCTTCGGGCACCGGTTGCTCCTCCTGCGGCGGCTCGCGCAGGCCCGACCCGCCGGCGCCGTTCCACACATGGGCTTCGCGAACGGTGCCCAGCGCGCCGTTCCAGATCAGTTCAACGGTCCGCCGAAACTCGCCGCTGGCCATGCCCTGGTTGCCCATTTGCGTGGCCACCTTGTGCTCGCGGGCGAGTTGTCTCAGCGCCCGTGATTCATGCACGGTGCGCGTCAGCGGTTTCTCGCAGAAGACGTGCTTGCCCGCCCGGATGGCGCCGGCCGCAACGACGGCGTGGCTGTGGTCGGGCGTGGCGATAACCACCGCGTCGATGCCGGCGCCCATGTCGTCGAGCATCTTGCGGAAATCGTGAAACGTCCGTGGCTTGTCCTGCACAAGACGACCGTATTCCGCCGCCCGGCTCCGCTCCCAGGCGTGTTCCGAGCCGGCATACTTCGCGGCGGCAGACTCCCACCGGGTGAACGTCTCGTCCAGCTTCCGTTGATCGACGTCGCACAGGGCCGCGACCCTTTCCATGGCGGGTATCGTGTCGACAAACCAGGTCCCCCGTCCGCCGACGCCCACCAGCGCAACGTTCAGCTTCTCGTTCGCCGCGTAGCTGCGGGCGGCGCCTGCCGGCAGGATGGTGACAACTGCGCCGGCAGCCGCCGACGCCTGAAGAAAACGCCTTCGCGAAACACGGAGGTTCATTGCAGGTCTCCTTCGTACGTATTACAGAGTCCAACCTTCGCGGTAGGGCGGCCGAAGTGCCGAATCGGCCTCGGCATGGTTGACAATCCGGCAGGCGACCGGATCGAACTCCAGAGCCTCCTCGGGAAACAGCGAAGCCACGTTGGCCAGCAGGTACCATTCCACGAACGGGCCGCTGAACTTGCTGAAACAGCCCATCGCCGGCGGCCCTTCCTTCATGCCCTGGACCCAGCCGCGCAGAAACTTGCCAGGCAGCGGGCGCGGCAGCGACTCCGGCGGAGAGCCGACATCCTTGAACTTCGCCTCGGGCAGCATGGCAACCGTGCCGCAGCCGTGCCCAAACGTGTACATCACCCCCTCCGTGCCCACCCATAGGTTGCCTACCCAACTCTTCCAGCGTTCATCGTCGGCGCTGCCCCACTGCGGGTGCTTCTTGAACAATTCTCCAACGGTGCCGCGAAAACGCTCGGCGGCGTCTTGCCCGCCGGAGTACCAGGTGAGGCGGAGAGGCGGCATGTCCAGCCTCGCGGGAACGTCCCACCGGACGATGCGCCAGCGGGGGAAGGTGGCCTCGGGCACCTCGGAGACCTCGGCGGTGACCTTGATCGTTTTCGCGCCGGCGGCGGGCGGCTGCTTGTCGACCGGCCAGAGCGAGTCCAGCTTCATCGCCTTGTAGAGGGTTGCCCAGAGGTGCGCACCCCACCAGCCCGGATGGCCCGACGAGAAGTCGCGCCACATGGCGTGCCGCAGCCAGTCGGGATGGTAAGGCCGATGCGCCGCCGGTCCCAGCCAGAGGTCCCAATTGAGATGGTCCGGCACGTCGTGCGCGTTCGCCGGCGGGTTCCGAGGCCCGGCGCCGCCGCCGCCCCACATATGGATCTCGCGAATCTCGCCGAGCGTGCCCGCCCACACGTGCTCCACGACGGAAACGTTATACCCACCCTGGTTGCCCATTTGCGTCGAAAGCCCGGTCTGATGGGTCAGTTCAGCCAGGGTGCGGGCTTCAAGGTGCGTGCGGGTGAGTCCTTTCTCGCAGAACACGTGCAGCCCGGCGCGCAGGGCGCAGGCCGAGGGCGCGGCGTGCGTATGGTCGGGCGTGGCGACCACGACGGCGTCCAGTCGCGGCGCCATCTCGTCGATCATCACGCGGAAGTCTTCGTACTTCGGGACGTCGGGATAGCGTTGAAAGGCCGGGGCGGCCTTTTCGCGGTTCACATCGCACAGGGCGGCAATACGGCCGCCAATCTGCTGCCGCACCGAGGACCAGCCCTCCTCTTCAACGAACCCCGAGCCCCGTCCGCCAACCCCCACCACGGCCACCTGCAACTGTTCGTTGGCCGCATAGCCGCGAGCCCGTCCGTGCGGGATCAGCCACGCCCCCACTCCTGCGGCGGCCGCGGCCCGGAGGAGCCTTCGGCGGGTAAGCCCGCCCTGAGGCGTCGCATGCCGCCCGCTCTGCCCATTGTTCAAAATGGTCATCGTGATTCTCCCTGGTCAAGGTTTCGATATCACGTCCCCCCTGAACACCCCTGATGATACGGCGCGGGTTTCCGGCGGTCCATACCCCACCGCGGTCCGTACGAATCGATCATTCTGCGGCAGGCGCGAACACGATGGCGTCGGCAATGATCAAGCCGCCGGAGCCTTCGGCCAGAATCTCGACCCAGCCGTCCATGCCTTCGTCGAAGGCGAAGGTGCCGATGGAACGGTCGGCGGCAGGCTGGACGTGGATGGTGTCGACGCCGGAGGCATGACGCACGCGCACGGCGAATCGGCTTTCGGGTGGAAACGGCGTAGCGTCGTGGAAGGCAACGCGGTACACGCCGGCGCGCAGGTCGGGCGTGAAGCGGACAAACTCGCCCGGCCACGCCCGCCCGCCGTTGGTCCGGTAGAAGCCGGCATAGCCTCGCCGGTCGGGCGGGCACTGGCAGAAGCGATGCCCGACCCAGAAGTACGGCGTAGCATAGCAGCCCGCATCGGCATCGTCGATAATCACCGTGCCCACGGCCGGCGGCTCGCCGGCCACGTGCAACGCGACGCGAAACCCCTGCGGCGTGTTGAGGCTGCCGGGCGAATCGACCACGACGCGCGCCTCGTAGCTGCCCGGGGCAAGTCCGGTGGCGTCGGCCTGAACGCGAATCGCCTGCCCGTCGTCCTGGCCCTCGGCCGCCGCGTGCAGCCAGCCGTCTTTCTTGCGGGCTCCGTCTGTGTTGAGATACTCCACCTGCACGCGAGCCGGCGGTAGTTTGCCAACGCCGAGGTTGACCAGTCTGACGGTTCTTTCGCGAGGCCGGGGCCTGCTGGGCCGGGCGAGCAGTTCCAGCGTATGCGGCACGCGCCGGACCGGCAGGCCGTACACGTCCTTTGCTTCCACCGGCCGGGGGCGGAACGACGGTTCCGCGGGTGCACGGAGCGCCAGCACCGGCCGACCGACCGGCTCGCCCGAAACGGCGATATGCTGCGTCGACGTTGCCCGGTCTTTCCCATCCTCGACCACAAGCGTGACGGGGTAGACGCCCGGCCGCGCGAAGACGTGTGCCGGTTGCGCCACGTCGGACCAGCCGCCGTCGCCGAACGTCCAAGTGAACCGCAAGGGGCCGCCCTCCCTTCGCGGGCGCGAACCGGCGGAGGAGAACGTTACCGGCCGGCCCGTCGCAGCCGGCGCCAATGGCCCGATCGCGGCACGGATCGCGCCCTCGCGATCTTTCAGGTCCTCGAACGTCTGCCAGAAGATGATCCACGGGTCGAGGTGGAGAACCTCGGGACGCTGCTGGGCGGCTTCCGACCCATCCTGAAAGTCGATCGGGCACGCGATCGACGCCGGATCGTCGGAGGCCGCCAGCGGCTCTTCGGCGTGTTTTCGGCCGATCTTGAACTCAAAGTGGGTGTGTTCGTGGCGGCCGACGTGGACGCCGGCCGTCGTGGCGTACTTCGCGCCGGCGGCCAGCGGTTCATTCTCGGGTTGCAGCAGTTCAATCAGATGGTGCGTTTGCAGCGCCCAGACGTCGCCGTTGGGCCAGCGGCGGATGCCGCGCCAGCGGTTGTTATTGTCGCCCGCCGCGAGGCTGTTGAAGTAAGCCTGCGTGTCGAAGTCGATCGGGGCGAACAGCGGGCTTCCCTTCGGATGGTTGATGTCCATCCCCACGTGCAGCGCCTCGCCCTCATACGCGCCGAGGTAGCAGTCGTCGCCGTTGTAGCATCGCCCGACGTCGATGAAGCCGCGGGGCTCTTCGAGCCAGGGGTGCGTCTGCTGCGGGCAGATGCGCAGGGAGGCGTCCTGCAACGCCAGGCGCACGTCCTTCCGCGGCACGCATTGAAGATTGCCCGGCCGCGGATAGCGAACGGGAATCAACTCGAACACGTCCTTGACAATGTCGAGCCAGATACGCACGCCGTTGACGACGTAAGGCTCGTAGAAACACTCCTGCGTGCACACGTAGCGGCGCAGCGTCATCGGCTGACCGTCGATCCGCAGCGTGCAAGTGAAGCTATGGACAATGCCGCCCGGCACGACGCGCTCGATGATCTCGGCCGCGGTATCCTCGACGGTCAACTCCACGCTCCGCCCGTCGCGAAGCTGAAAGACCAGCGTGTCGCCCCGGTCGAGTTCGACGGCCGAGAGGGTGTCCCTTGCGGCCAGGTGGATCGTCGCGGCGGCGACCGATTCAGTTGCCGGCCCCGTCGAGCATAGCCCAAACGCACTCGCACAAAGAATTCGCGGCAAGTGCCAGGTCATCCAGCATTTCATGATGGCGTCCTCGCGTGCAAGTTGTATTCAACCTGTTTCAGCACAGAGCAGCATTCGCTCCCCGTGATCCGGGCAACGTTGCCTCGCCTCATTCTGCCCAATCAGTGTTCCGCGAAACCTTCACCGACCTTGGTTGCCAACAGGGCCGGAAGCAGGACCAGGTCGCCAACCAGCGCGGCGGCCAATAGCACCGCCATCAGCAGACCAAATTGCGAAACGGGCTGGAAATCGCTCAGGAAGAACACAACCAGCCCCAGGCCGGCAATGAGCGTCGTTTGTGTCATGGCGACGGCGCAGCGGTCGTAGGCCGTCACAATCGCTGCCTGCCGCGAATGGCCTGCGGCCCGGCTGCGCCGAAACCAGGTGAGGAAGTGCAGCGTGTCGTCCACCGCAATGCCCAGCGCCACGCTGGCGGTCATCATGGCGCCCACGTCGACCAGGATTCCCAGCCACCCCATCGTGCCGAAGACGAGCACCGCGGGGAATACGTTGGGGATCATCGACATGAGCCCCGCGGTGGGGCTGCGCAGAAGGACCGTCATGACGACGGCGATCAGTGCAAACGCAAGGCAGAAGCTCTTGAACAGCCCATCCAGCAACTCCCGCTGCGCCACGAACACCAGCGGCACCACGCCGGTGTAAACCGGCCGCACCACCTCCCGCGTTAGGCCCTCCTGCGCAAGCTGGGCATCCACCTGGCGTTGGACCTCTTCGAGGACCAGGTCGTAGTCGACGTGCGAATATTCATCCGAGTTTCTGAGGCCGGAAACCCGCGCGCTGATGCGCCATTGCTCGCCGCGTTCGGTCGGCTGAAGGAATCGCGTGTTTTCGAAGTGGTGGCGATGGCGGAGTAACCGGCGGTTGAGCACGCTCTTGCGCAGCCAATCTTGATCGCGCACACCCATAACCCGGAGCATGGCCCGCCCCGTCCGGCCCAACTCAAGACCTTCTTCGACGGGATCAGCATGAGGCTGCGGCGACGGTCCGAAGGTTGCCGGTGAAAGGGTTCCGCTCACGTACTCCACCGAACGGACCACGTCAGCCACGCGCCCCACCAACTGAAGCCGCTCGAGAAAGGTCAGTTGGTATGGGTCGTCCGGATCGTCCGGCGCCGGCAGCTTCGGGAAGTCGAGCAAGACCTCAAACGGAGTCATGGAGCCAATCCGGTCCTGCAACCAAAGGCCGTCTTGCCACCATCGGCCGTCCTTGGCAAAGAACCGGCCCGGCGCCACGGACGTGTCAATGAAGACCACGCCCACAGCCAGAAGGCAGATGGCGGGAAGTCCAATGGCCAGAATCGTTGCGCGGCACCGGACCACCTCGCGGGCGGCCGGCCGGAGCAGATGCCGCCGCCACCAGGCGCGCGAGCCAACGTGGCGCGGTGGCTCCTGAGGCCATTTCTCCAACATGGCAGGGAGCAGAAGCAGCACGATGCCCAGACTTACCATCATGCCGGCCGACGCATAGATGCCGAACATCCGCACGGGAACGACATGACTGACACTCAAAGAGACGAGTCCAAGGGCCGTCGTACCGGCCGAAAGTGCGCAAGGGAGCCAGCCGGCCGCGAGACTGCGCTGGGGCGCCCCCGGAACGCCGTTCTCCCGCACCGCATCGTGGTAGTAGTTGGCCAGGTGGACGCATGCCGACAGGGCCAATACGTAGATGAGCACCGGCATCACCACCAGCACCAGGTTCATGGTGCCTCCGCTGAAATAGACCAGGGAGGTCGTAATGCCGGAACTGTACACCGCAATTCCGAACACAATAGCGATGAGCTTGAGACTCCGCAGGCAGAGCCAGGCGGTCGCCAGGGCAACTGCCCAAGAGAATGCAATCCATTGGCGTACGGCCCGCTCGCTTTCCAGGTCGATGGCCGCATTGATGATGGCGTCACCACCTAACCGCAATTCCTCCCGGGGAATGCCGCAGTGCTCAATGGCAATCTCTTCAATCACACTGAGCGCCGCGGTCCGATCTGCATTGCCCTCCTTCGACAGGGTGACGACGGCGCAGGTGGTCTTGCCGTCCGGCCCGATCAAGGTGCCTTGAAGGCGCCGGATCGCCTCTTGCCGGGACAGGGTAAACGGGCCTTCCTCAATCACGGCCACCAGCCTGGCGCCCGTGACAACCCGCTGGAACCATCGTCGCGACCCGTCAGCGCCGTTTCTCCCACGCCGCGGCACAACCGCCTGCGCAAACTGCTCAAGGCGGGGGTCATCCAACGTACAGCCTTCCCAGCTTACCACGGCGACGTCATCGCTACCGAAGACTTCGCGAAAGCGATTGTAGACCTCGGTTTGCGGAAAACCCTCGGGCAGCCACTGGCTGACGTTGTTATTTGCCGTGCGGAACGCCTGATGCACTCCCCAGCCGACTGCCGGCAGCGACAACGCGATCAACAGCACGAGCGGGAAAACAGCCTTGGCGTGGAAGGATTGGGTCATATCAGGTGAAAACCGACCGGGCGTCTTCCCTGGGCGAAAACTGGGGCCAATAACGGACATCAGCCGGCGCCGCGAGTACGAGAACCCTTTATCCTAGACTGCCGCGCTCAGCGCGTCAATAACCACCGCCGTCGGCCAATGACTGGACCGGCAAGGCAAGTGTGCGGCAAGCCGTTCCTGCAGGTCATTACAAGGGGAACGTTACCCCTTTTTGAGAAGGCGAATCCGGTGTTTTCAACTACGCAGCAAGGATGTCGGATTCTGTTTCGCGTGGTCCGTGAACATTGTCCGTCTGGCGGGTTGTTCTGTCGCAGTCTTCACCTTGCAGCCCTGCCCTTCCCGCCAAGCTCTTCCAGAAGTTCGCAGGTCTTCTCACAGCGACACCTCTTCTGGAGAGCCAATTTCGGATCGGAACGGTTCGTATTCCAGCAAACGAATCTGCCGGGGGCCGTCAACCTGATAAACCACGCCGCGCCAGTCGACGCGGCGCGTGAACGCCGCTGAGAGGAGCGCGGCAAAGTATACCGCCTGCGTCAGTGGAATGGCAGCAACCAACCAGAGCGGAGTGGTCCGGTGCATCCAGTCAACAGGCTCGCCTCGGGGCGCCACAACCGCCCGGGCGCCGCGTTCGAGCACCCCGAGCAACACCGGCATGGCGGCTCCGTAAACCAGCAATCCGGACGCGAGCCAGAACGCCGCGTTCCAAAGCTGCATGGCTAACGCAACGGCCAATCCTCCGGCGCCCACACCAAGCCCAAACGTGGTGATCAACCCGTGGAACAGCACGGCCGGCCAACCGGGATGGTACAGGCGGGCGGTCAACAGTTGGCGCCGAACCCAGCGGAAGAAGCCGCCAAGACTGCACGATTCGCGGTTGACCATCATCAGTGTGGGAACAAACGCCACGCGCCGCCCGCGGCGCCGAAGCGCGGCGAAGAGCATCGTGTCTTCGCAGAAGGCGTGCGCCCAGCGGTCGAGCAGATCGGTCTCCCGCAATTCGGCGAGTTTCACGGCGAGGGTGCCGCCCCAGGGAATCCCATAGCAATACATCTGGACTACCGCGGCCGCGTTCCAAAGGTAGCGGACCAACGCTCCCCAACTGCGCTGCCCGGGCATGTACCACCGGTTTCCCGTCGCGGCGCCCACCAGGGGATCGGCCAGCGGTGCGGCAAGCTCGGCCAGCCACGTGCGGTGGGGCACCGTGTCGGCATCGAGCAGGGCCACGAAGTCGAACGATTCGTCCAGGTTCTCGACCACTTGAACCAATGAGCTGCACTTCAGCGAACAGGTCTCGCGGCGGTTGCTCAACTGGACAAACTCCACGTGCTGCGGTGGTGGCGCGCCTAGCGTTTGCTCAACCACGCACCAGGCGGGATCGTCAGGATGGTCGATGACAACGAACAGCCGATAATCCGCGTAGTCTTGCGCGACGGCGGCTTGCAGCGTCTCCGCAAGAAACGGGTCCGGGCCGCGCAGGCACAGGATCATCGCGGCTTTCGGCACAGGCGTCGAAGGCCGGCCTGATTGCGTCGGGTCCGGCGGAGGACTCCTCCTCCGCAATCCCCGAATGAATACCCACACCAGCGGCAACTGGCCAAGTGCCAACACAACCAGCCCGGATGACACGATCATGGCAAACGTATTCACGCCAGCCCCCCGTGACACGGAGCGGCTGGTGGCGAAGTGGCAGACGCCCCTGACTCCCAATCGACCGGCGGCAAGGCAGGTACTGCGGGGCCTGGCGCCCATCCGGGCAATCTGTCCGCGGTCACCTTCGCGGCAGTTGCCGGCATGTCACACCTCCTCAGGAGCGCCTGCCGTCGCGTGGGCGGATACTTCCCGCACGGACGCGCAGGGCGCCGACGACAACTTGGGACCCCGCCCGAATCGCGAGTGAATGGCCCGGCGGGCCATGAGCATCAGCAGGTCGCGATCGACACGCGGGCACGGGAGATGCGGGGCTGCCCAGCGAGTGTTGGTCTGGTCGAACTGCGGATCGTCGCGCCAGTACGCGCGGTAGACGTTCATCTGATCGCGGAACGACTGCGCGAACCACTCGCCGTCGAGTCGTGCCGGGTCGTTCGGGTCCGCCTGCGGCGAATAGCGTTCGACGGCTTCCTGAATAACGGCAGCCATGTCGAGAATGCGGGTCGGCTGGCGCGCCGTAAGATGGTACGTTCGGCCGTGAAACTGTGGGTTGCGGCGAATGTGGGTCATTGCGGCTGAAACCCAATCGACCGGTACGAAGTGTTTGCTCTCGTCCTGATAGAGTCCAAGCAAAGCGGCCAACTCCGCGCCGCTGGTCACGCCCAACTCGACACGGCTTACCAGGGTGTGCGCGAGCTTCAGCACGGCGTAGAAACCATGGTATCCCGTGGTTTCGCCGGTTTGCGAGTCGCCAACGATGATTGCCGGCCGGTAGATGGTCACGGAATCGAAGAAGGTGGCTTCACGCACCATCCCTTCCGATTCGAGCTTGCTCCGTTCGTAGTCGTTCCCCATCTCCTGGCCGACGTCCAGCTCGTCCTCCATCACGCGGCCGGAACGAAGGCCGCACACGTAGGCCGTCGACACGTAGTGGAAATCCCTGATGCCGACGGTTCGGCACAGGTTGAGTACCCGCCGCGTCCCTTCGACGTTTGTCCGCCAGGGTTCGCCGCTGCGGTCAGGCCCTTGGAACTGCAAGCTGGCTGCGTTGTGGATAACCGAATGGCAATTCCGGGAAATCCAGTCAATGCTTGTGCCGTCCAGATTGAGGTCGTCCTGCGTCAAATCGCCGGACAGCACAATCGGTCGCGCAATGCGGCCGTTGCCGTTGCCGCCTAAGTGGCCATTTCCTTTGTGCGGCGGCAGAATCGAGTCGATGCGTTGCGACGCGGAAACGGTTCTCTTCGGTCGAACAAGCGCCGCCATGCGGTCGCCAGCACGCAACCCGTCGCGCAGCAAGTAAGAGCCAAGCAGTCCTGTAGCTCCGGTAAGCAGATGGTACGACATGGGGGCTCACTTGGGTTCGGGGGGGCATGACACAGCATACCGCGAATCCAGAAGAACGTCATGCTAGCATCTCCGCAGTGGAGCTGTCAAGCAGGGGGATTATTGGGCAATAGGGGGGGATGGGAAAACCGCGGAGAGAAGTGCCGCCAATCGCGGGGGATTCCAGTGATTTCCTCCGGGTTCCTCCAATTCCGAACCGTTCGCCAGCGACCGCTGACCGCTCACGGGGCAACGGTGCAAAGCGTCCTCTACACCGCCCGCAAAGGGGATAATCTCGTCTTCGCAACGGAGCGGTTGGCCGATCGGGCAAATTGCCCTTCGTGCCGCGAGGATTCCCACAGTCGCCTGTGAACGGTTACGGCGACTTTTCCGTTTTTCGCGGATTGTGAGCCAATTGCCGGGAACGCTCACGCCGGGTCATGATTGTCGCAGCCGCTCGACAAACCGATTCATCAAATCCTGACCGTCGCGGTTGCCCATGACATGCGAGTCGAAATGGAGTGTGATGTCCAGCCGGCCTGCATAGCTTATCGTGACGAATGATGCGCGGGTCATGGGGCGCAGTGGCGGGGCGGCGCCGATGCGTTCGAGCACGGCATCGCCCACGCGGTACAGACCGTTGGTACGCGGGAACCGGATCATGCTTTCTGCAACCCCCATATTGCTAAGCACCGCCGTTGCCAGGCAGCGATCGTAGGGAAGCAAACGCCGAAGTCCCCCGGCAAGCCGTTCGGCAACGCAGATACCGCGAATGAGCGTGATGCCCGCCCGCGCCCACTTCAACAGTCGCATTTCGCGGCGGATGCTACGCAGCAGCTTCGTCGCGTCAGCAAATCTCCCGGGCCGGCGATCGAGATAGGTCATGCTCACCACATTGGCAGCCGGCATAGCCTCATCGCCTGCGACGCGCAGGTTCGTTGGAATCATGATCCGGATGATCCGCCGATTGTCGCTGGAATGCTCGACGGCAAGACGTTCCTGCAATGCAAGGAAGAGTTCCCGCAACATCAGATCATTTACGGTCACACCATGCCGCTTTGCGGCGGCGCGAAGACGTCCGGTTTCTTCAAGGGTGAGCGTGTGGCGGACCAGTGCGGGGTAGTTGTGCGGGACGGTGGCGTCTTGCGGGGGTGACTCAGCGGGTCCGAGGAGTGCTGGTCGGTGCCCGAAGTACTCGATGGCGGCTATTCCGGCAACCAAATCAAGCGGGAGTCGCTTCAGATATCCCATCCACCCAAGCCCGAAGCAGCCACGGCGTCGCAAGCGGGTTGGGTCGAGCGGCCGCAATGCCGCCGGTTCCGGTGAACCGCTAACCCGGCGATGATATTCAACCAGCAGATCTTCGATCATCTGCACCAGCGAGAGCCCATCGCAGCATGCGTGATGCATTTGCATGAGGACCTCGGTGCGGTCGCCGTCCTGATGCATGAAGAAACGTGCGCCGATCTCGCGGCGGAGATCGATGGCGTGGCCGCGCGGACAATTGGGCGGGCGCACCGCCGAATCCCATGTGATGAAGGGCCGCCGGTCGCCGGCCTCGACCCAGACCGGCCGGCCGCGGGTATCCTGGTCGATCCATGCCTGCATCAGAGGGTGCCGGGCGAGGGCCGCTCCGATGGCGCCCTCGAATGCATCGCGGCACAGCGGACCACGGAAAGTAAGACACAGGAATCCATCGGCCGGGTAGGGACGCCAGTCATCGGCCCACATATACCGCTCAAAGGCTTCCAGCGGCATGGGGAAAGGCACATTGTCCGGGCAGTCAGTCACGGCAAGTCCTGGTGAGAAGATGGTTGCTCTTCCTTCATCGCAGGCTGGGCTGGCGGCTGTAAGAGGGGTTCTGCCGTTCGAAATACGTCAGGCGGGGTCGATAGCCCCACCGGCGGGAATAGCACGTGAGCGCACATTCGCAACGCCAGGCCCAACAACCTTCGACCTCTGATGAAGAACACCCGCGGCTCCTCGCGGCAACCAAGCCGGGCCTTGAACGTGTAACTGTTCTGTCCAAAGGAGATTCTGGCCGCGCCGCTGCGCAGCCCGCAATCCAGACCGTCGTACATGAGGTTGAAGTACAGGTCGCACTCCCGGTTCACCGCGTAGTCCATCCCCATGAACAGGAGGCAGAACTGCTGCTTGTCTGCGAGGCTGCACAAAAAGGCGACGACTCGCTCACCCTGGTAGGCGACCGAAAAACGGGCATCCCTTCCGAATTGGCGGGCGATCTCTCGAAAGAACTCTGCCGGGAGCCGTTCCAGCTTGAACTGGGCATGATCATGTATGGCCTCGTACAATCGATGGACTTCATCAGTATATAACCGGTCGAATCCTTCGTCGCCGTGCATTCGCGCGATTCGCAGTCGGGCTTTGCGGAACTTGCGCTGCGAGCGACGGATGTTATGGCGGCCATTCCACTTAAGAGCCTTTTGGTATGCGTCGAAGTCGCCGAAGCGCGCATCGAAGTAGCACATCGGCAGGCTGTCGGCCCGGACATACCCGCGCCTTTCAAGCGAGGCAAGCCATTGGCAGTCCGCCGGACCGAATTCCTTCCAAACGATCACTCCCACCCGCAATCGGCCGGCCAATTCGGAAATCGCTGAATCGAGCGCCTCGATCACCTGCCCGGGTTCGGCATGAGGGGCAATGCAAAGAGTCTTCTGCCCCGCGGAAACGGGCAGCCCGCAGAACAGAACGCGGAACCGAAAATAGCCGGGCCAGACTCGGCGAACGAACTGCACGACGGCACTCAACCACGCCCTGATCAACAACGCACCATCCACCTGATGGAGCGAGAAACACGTTATCGCAGCAGGACGACCGGTGTCGTCTTCGACAACGACGGGCCAGCACTGTGTGTCTTTCACCATTGAGTGCTCAACGGCGGAGATGAACCGGGGATCCGAGAACAGGTCGCCACTGGACGCGTGAACGGCCTCCCAGGCTTGACGGTCAACCTCGTCCATCGAAGAGTAGATACGCCATTTGTACGGCATGACCGCTCGCTGGTTTGGGCCTTCTCAACCATCAACTCGCGACGCGCCCCTGCCGCGTAGAGGGAAGGCATAAGGACGTTGTCACGGGTCCCCGAAGGATGCTCGCTAAAATGGTCCGCAGTATGTCTCGGTGCCGGATGTGACGTGCTACTTCATGTCAGTCGGCGTGTCAAGTGGCCCCAATGGTGAATCCCGGAACAAGTCGCGCGCCGGAGCAGGCGCCGGCGGAGGGAACAGCCAACGCGACGTCGCGCGAAACGGCAGCTTCAGCCAAGTAGGCAGCACTCTAGCGCACACGTAGCGGGCCTCCTGGCGGCAGCCCAACCGCGACTTGAACACGTCGGCCGTTTGCCCCATGTAGATTTCCCGTGCTCCTGTCCGGAACGCAGCATCGAGATCGTTCAGCATGAGGTTGAAATAGAGGTCGCAATCCAGATTGAGGTTGTAGTCGATCCCGACAAACAGATCACGGTAGACGTCATCGGCAAAGAGGCTCCAGGCAAACGCCACGATGCGACCCTGGTATCGGGCTGTCGTCAGTTTGACGTTCTCCGGCAGCGCGCTCGCCAGTTCCCGGAAGAACCGGGCAGGCAGCCGCTCAAGGTGAACATCGGCCGCATCGACGACCGCGTCGTACAGGCAATGAACCTCGTCGGTGTATGCGTCCAGGACGGCCTGCCCCGCAAGGTGTTCAACCCGCAATCCCGCCGCGTGAAACTTCCGCCTCGAACGATTGATCTTGTAACGGTAATGCGATCGCAAGCAAGCGCAGAAGTCGTCGAGGCAGGAGAATCGCATGCCGGCGCAGTTCATCGGGAGGCTCTCACCGCGAATGTATCCGAGCCGTTCGAGTTGCCGCATCATGGTTTCTTCGGCCGCGCTGAACTCTTTGAAAACAATCAGCCGTAAGCGGTGTCGACGTGCCAAAGAAAGAGCGGCCGCGTGCAATGATCCGGCAACGGCCGGAAGTCCGGACGGCGAAGAAGCGGCCGGAGACACCCGAACGTGGCATTGGCCGGCCGAAAATGGCAAACCGCAGAACAAGGTCCGAAACTTCAGGTAGCTCGGCCATATCCGCCGCAGGCATCTTATCGCGTTGGCCACGAAGCCGCTACAGAATAGCGCCGCGTCAAGTTCGCACATGCTAAGACACGCTGCTGCAACCGGACTTCCGGCGGAGTCGTACACGACAACGTAGTGGAACGAGGCAGTAGCGGCCAATGTTTGCTCGAAGACCCGCAGGAGGCGGGCATCCATGAAGATGTCACTCCCCGGCGGGCAGACCGACTGCCACGAAACCGCCGGAACCTGGTCGATGGCATCGTAGATTTCGTAACGGAAGGTCATGGTGAGCCGACGCTCGCCGGCGTCGCCTCCCGGAGTACCTGGCGGGGCGGCGCCAATCCGATTGGACGGAAGACCAACCCGCCAAAGACGTGAAGCAGCGGCTTCAAAATACCGCACCCGCGCGCGAAAATCCACCGCCGGCGTTGTGTTGCGCCCAGGCGGGCTTTGAAGGTGTCGGCATTCTGCCCAAGATGGATCCGTTTGGCTCCGCTTCGCATCGCCTCGTCGAGCCGGGCGTAAACGAGGTTGAAGAATAGGTCGGCGCGACGGTTCGCCTCGTCGTCAAAGCCCGTGAACAGCAACTCGTACGCGTGCCGTCCCTGCAAGGCGCACGCCACTCCGGCAGTCCTTTCGCCCTTGTGAGCGAAATAGAACACGGCCTGCTTCCCAACCCGGCGAGCCAATTCGCGGAAGAACTCGGCAGGCAGCATTTGCAGTTGAGTACTCGAACGCAGCACAACCGCCTCGTGCAGGCGATGCACGGTATCAGAGTACCACTGATCAGCCCCCTCGCTTCCATCCAGGCGCCGAATGTGAAAACCGGCACGTTGCAGCTTGCGTTGCGAACGCCGGATGTCGTAACGGAGCTTGGAACGCAACGACGAACAGTATTCTTCGAAGGAACGAAAAGCGACTTCCAACTGATTCATGGGTAGGCTGTCGGCCCTGAGGTAGCCCATGCGAGTCAGATCTGCAAGAGATGCAACCTCACTTTCGTCAAACTCTTTCCACACGACAGCGCAGGCGCGGGATTCGCGAGCAACCTGGCGAACGGCGCGCTCGGCCGCCTGCACCGCCAACGACCGGTCGGCCCATTGAGCAAAGGCAACACTGCTTTGTCCGGCCGAAACCGGCAAACCGACCAGCAGGACGCGGAACTTGAAGTATCCGGGCCATAACCGGCGTATTCGTGCAACGCAACGGTGTGCGAAGTCGCCGCTGAGGACTGCTGCATCGACCGACAAGGAGGTAAGACATGCAGCCATTGCCGGCCGATCCTGTGGATCGCGAACCAGAAGCGTCCAGAAACGGCAATCGTTGGCCAGAGCCGACTCGTTCGCGGCAATGAACTCTGGATCCATGAATGCGTCGTCGTGGCCGCGGCACAGATCGCGCCACCCGGAAAGGTCGGAATCGCTGATCGATTTATTCAACTCGAATCGGTATTCCATTGCTGCTCCGGGACCCGCCCGGGGCGGCGAGGCATCGACAACAGGCCACGGACAAACTGACATCCCGCGAAGCCGTGTTCCCAAAGGAACTGCCACCCCATCGATACCGCGTCAGTCGGTCAGTATAATCCAGAAATAACCCAGATGCGCCATCCACCCTCATTTGCCTCCCGTTGCAACTCTACGGAAGGGGTCCGTGACGCCGATAAGGTTGGTGTCATTCGGCATAACCCCGTTTGTTTGCGTGATTCTTTGCGGCACCCCAGCCGATCAATCAAGCTGGGTTGTTCTGTTGCTGAGGTATTCCTTACTAATCTGCGCCGCAGACGCAGATTCTTTACAAAGGCTGCCCACCAAAACAGAATAGTAGGTGCGCCCAATCTTTGATCGCCTGCCTCGGAAAGTGCTCTTGTGGGAGGCCAGCCACCATTGCCCGCTGGCGAACAGTGAATACTATGAAGTTTGCATTCCTTGTGCATCCGCTCAGTGAAGAGAGCAAGAGGCTCCTGGACTTCGATTCCGACGGGGATATCCGCCAAGTATGGGGGCAGGACCTGATGGCGTTCTGTGCCCACTTGCACGGCGCCGTCCAACGTGCCCGGTGCCGACCCGGCTTAGACGAGATTCCGCAAGTTCGCGTGATGGATGAACTGGGCGGGTTGGTGTCGGCGAAGGGCGTTTGTGTGGACGGTCGCCTCTACGAAATCCCGATGGATGCCGCGGCAATACTCGACGACCCCGGTCTTGCCCTTGAGTTCTCTCAGAAAGCCATTGGGCAGGCCGCCGACTGGGGCGCACGAATCGTCGGCCTCGGATCCATGACGGGAGTGATCGGAGGACAAGGCGCCTTCCTTGCAGAATGCTCTCCGGTACCCGTTACTACCGGAAACAGCCTTACCGTCTTCGCCGCCCTGGAGAACCTGGCACGGATTTGCAGCGAGTTGGGAATCGACTTGTCGGCCGAGCGAGTCGCTGTCGTGGGTATCCCCGGCAGCATCGCCACCGCGGCAGCACGATCTCTGCGAGCCCGATGCCGGTCGCTATGCCTCGTAGCGCGCCGCACGTCATCGCGGGCTGCGCGGCTTTCCCGGGAACTGGACGCAGAACTACTCACCGACATCCCCGCAGCCTTGTCGGCGGCGCGTATTGTGCTGAGTGCCACTTCGTCGGGCGCCTGTATCGAACAGTCCTGGTTGCAGCCGGGCAGCGTGGTGATCGACGTGGCCGTGCCGACGGATGTTTGCGGCAGCAGCGCGGAACGTGATGACGTGCTGATCCTGTCCGGGGGGTTGGCCCGGGTCCCTGAGACCATGCCGCTCGAATCGAGCTACCTGTGGTTCCACCACGGCACCATCCCCAGTTGCCTGGCCGAAACCATGGTGTTGGCGCTGGAGGAGCGCACCGAATGCTACTCCCTGGGGCGGGATCTGAACTGCGACGCCATCGAGTCGATCGGCGCCATGGCGAAGTTGCATGGGTTCGATTTCACAAGGCCGTTTTCTTTCGGCCTGCCTTTGGCGGAGGCGAGCCTGGTCGAGTTCCGAAAGACATTGCACCGGCGGCGTACCGTGATGGTGAACGGGCAGCAGCGAGACCAGGCTGATGCAGAACCGCCGACAGCCGGCGCGCTGGCTGGACGGGCCCGCCGATTGTTCGCCCGGCACATCAATCCCGTACTGGAATCCCTGAGTGGCAAGAGCGGATTTCTCAAGACGTTCGTCCGCGGCGAAGGTGCGTATCTGTGGGATGCCGATGGGAAACGCTATCTCGATTTCGTGGCAGGGTTCGGTTCCCTGAACCTGGGGCATAACCACCCGGTAGTTGTTGAAGCTCTCACCCATGCACTGCGCGAGCACGCCCCCGGGTTCGTTCAAGCGGCCGTCAATCCGTTTCAAGCGGCCCTGGCCGAGCAACTGGCGACGATCGCACCCCCGGGACTGGAGATGGTCTTCTTCGCGAACAGCGGAGCAGAGGCAGTCGAGGCCGCCCTGAAGCTCGCTCGCTGCGCAACGGGCCGGCAAGGGCTCCTCTACTGCGAACGGTCGTATCACGGGAAGACGCTCGGAGCCCTTTCTGTTACCGGAAACGCCGCGTATCGCACTCCTTTTTTGCCACTCTTGGACCGGTGCGACGCCGTGCCGTACGGCGATCTGGAATGCCTCGAGCGCGCACTGCGCGATCGGCGGTATGCCGCGTTCATGGTCGAGCCGGTGCAGGCGGAAGGCGGCATGATTGTGCCCGCGCCGGGATACTTGCCCGAAGTCCAGCGATTGTGCCGGCGCTATGGCACTCTGCTCGTCGCCGATGAAGTGCAAACCGGACTGGGACGCACCGGCACCATGTTCGCCGTGGAACGCGAGAGCGTCGCCCCCGACGTCATGACCCTGGCGAAGTCGCTTAGCGGCGGCCTCGTGCCCATCGGCGCGATGCTGGCCCGGCGTGACTGGTGGCTGCGGGCATACGGGCACGTCGATACGTTTGCTCTGCATACGAGCACGTTCGGCGGCGGCAGCCTGGCGTGCGCCGCCGGCCTGGCGGCGCTCCGCGTGCTTCACGACGACCGATTGCCGGACCGGGCGGTCAGGCTGGGGCAGCGGCTATTGTCCGGCCTTCGGGGAATCGTCGATAAGTACGACATGGTGCGCGAGGTTCGGGGCCAGGGGTTGCTGATCGGCCTCGAATTCGAGCCCATGCCGCCCAACATCGTACGGCATTGGAAGCAGGTCGACAGCGCAGGCCAGAGCAGCTTTCTCGTACCGGGCCTGGACGGAAAACTGGCCAACATTCCCTCGCTCTACGCAATGCACACCCTGCTCGAAGAGCATGGCATCTACACGCAGACAACCCGATCGAACCCGCGCGTACTCCGTATCCAGCCTCCGCTTACCGTAACCCCGGAGCAAGTGGACCATTTTCTCGCGGCTTGCGACGACACGTGCGGCGAGATCGAGTTTGCCACAAAGACGATCGATGGCATCATCGCCAAGTCGGGCCTCGGCCAGCACCAGGCTACCGGCAACGCACAGAAGGCGCCGGGAGGCATTCGAGTGTCTTAGCCCGTCAACGGCGCGGCGACTCAGCAGGGTTGCACTCAAGCCGGGTGCGACGGTCGTCACTTCAAGGAGCAGTATCGAATGGGAGTCTACGAAGCTGGGGGGCATTGGTACGATGCGCTGCATTTTGGCCTGACCTTCGGACGCGAGGAGCGGCTGAAGGACGCCGCAATCGACAAGCTCGGAATCACGCCCGGTGATCGGGTGCTCGATTGGGGCTGCGGAACAGGACTGAGCCTGCGCCTGATTCGCGACCGGCTTGGGGAGAGCGGAACCATCTATGCGGTCGACGCATCTGCCGCCATGCTGAAGAGAGCCGTCGCGCGGGCTCGCCCGACCGACGACTTGGTCTACCACTTCATCGTCCGAAGGGGTGTGCGCCAGAACCTGCCCGAGCCGGTCGATCACGTGGTTGCCTCCTACTCGTTGGGCGTCCTACCGCCTGAACTCCAGCGGCCGGCTCTCGAAGAGATACGCAATGCCTTGCGGCCCGGCGGTCGCCTGCTGATCATCAGCATGTACCGGCCCCAGCCTCGAAACGCGTGGCAGCGTATCTTCCACGCCCTGAAAGGCGGGTCGGCGAGCCGGTATTACGGTCAGAACCTATCTGAACTCTTGCGTGAGGAAGCGCAATCGCTGTTCCGAACCGTCGAGCTGGAATACATCCCCGGGCACATGACCTACATGCTTCTCGGCGAGAAGGACACGGAAGGCTAAACGACTGCCGGGTGGCATGACGTGGCTCGCTTTGATTCGGGCGCAGTCGCTGCCGCCGCGCCGGCGGACCCGCGGGCTACAGCCACTTTGGAAATGGCTTCGCGTCCTTGTCAAGGCAAAACGGCACGATCGCCCTCATCGACGCCCAGTCCGCTCGCTGGCTATAATGCAGTCTTTGGCCCGGATTATTCATGACGATGTAGGGTGGTGACAAGCAAGCCAAGCCCCTGGTGGGCCTTCGGTCGCTTGGCCGGGCCTGCTTCCAGCGCACGGCGTGCAAACCATCCCGGGCGCGGCTTGCGCAGGCCCACCAAGGACTCACGCAACCTTGTCCCATCGTGAATAATCCGGGTTGGAACATCGCAAATCCACGGAGGGCCGGTTGGTGAACCCGCTGCTGAACGACCTGACCCCAGCACAACGCGAGGCCGTTACCCATATCGAGGGGCCACTCCTGGTCCTGGCGGGTCCGGGGAGTGGGAAGACGCGGGTTGTTACGCACCGCGTCGCCTGGCTGCTGCAAGAACAGGTGCCACGCCACAGCATCGTCGCGCTGACGTTCACCAATAAGGCTGCCGAGGAAATGCAGGCCCGCGTCCAGCGGCTCGCACCCGGCCAACGCGTTTGGGTAAGTACCTTTCACCGCTTCTGCGCCAGGCTCCTGCGGCAGTACGCCCCACTGGTGGGGCTGCAAGAGAACTACACCATCTACGATACGGCCGACAGCGGCCAGGCGCTTCGCCGAGTCCTGGAAAAAGGGCCTGATTCCGCAAGGTTCACCCCCGACGCCCTGCGTAGTGCCATAAGCTGGGCCAAGAACCATTTGCTTACCGTCGACCGATATCGGCCGCGGCACGGCAACGAACTTGACGCCGCCGTCCAGCGCGTCTACCCGGCCTACCAGGCGCTGCTGCAGAAGGCCAACGCGGTCGACTTTGACGACCTGCTGCTCTATGTTGCCGAATTGCTGCGCGAGAACCCGGAAGTCCGCCAAAGCCTCGACGAACGCTACCGGTTTGTCCTGGTCGACGAGTACCAGGACACCAACCTGGCACAATACGCCATTGTGCGGGCGATTTCGATCGACCATCCGAACCTCGCCGTCACCGGCGATCCCGACCAATCGATTTACGGATGGCGAGGTGCGAACCTTGGCAACATCCTCGAGTTCGACCGCGACTTTCCCGGCGCCAAGGTCGTTCGCCTGGAGCAGAATTACCGCAGTACACAACGAATTCTCTCCGTGGCGGCTGAACTGATTTCGCACAACATCAAGCGCAAAGAGAAGGCGCTGTTCACGCACAACGGCGAAGGAACGCCGGTGCGGATTGTGCGGTTCCCTACACAGCAGGACGAGGCGCACGCCATTGCTGCCGCCATTGCCGGCCAAATACGCTCTGGCAGGCGGCGGGCGCGCGAATTTGCCATCTTCTACCGGGTCAACGCGCTGAGCCGTGCGTTCGAGTTCGCGCTCCGCGAGGAAGGCATCGCCTTCCAACTGGTTCACGGCCTGGAGTTCTTCCAGCGCCGCGAAATCAAGGACGTACTGGCCTACGTGCATCTGGCCGGCAATCCTCGGAACGAGATCGCCCTGCTGCGGGTCATCAATATGCCTCCCCGCGGGATTGGTCCGACCACGGTGCGGCGGCTGACCGCTCACGCAGGCGCACGCGGCATATCGCTTCTGGAGGCCGCACGCGACGTGAAGCAAATCGCCGCCGTCAAGCCCGCGGCCGCCGCAAAGGTCCATCGCTTCGTGCAACTGTTCGACCGCCTGGCGGCCCTGACTGGCGCGCCCATGGAGGAACTGCTCGGCACCGTGGTGGCCGAAAGCGGCTACCGCGACTACCTCGAGCATTCAGACACTCCCGAAGATGAAGACCGTCTGGCCAACATCGAAGAGTTGCTCACCGTCGCCCGCGAGTTCGACGAACGGCACGGCGGCGCCGGCCCCCTGGAAGCCTTCCTCGAGGAAACGAGCCTGGTCAGCGATACCGACGACTGGGAGCAGGCGGCCGACCGCGTCACGCTCATGACCCTGCACGCAGCCAAGGGGCTCGAGTTTCCCGTGGTGTTCATCGTGGCCGTCGAAGAAGGGCTCATCCCGCACGAAAGGAACCGGGATAACGAAGACCATCTGGAAGAAGAGCGCCGGCTGCTGTTCGTGGGAATCACGCGGGCACAAGAAGAGCTTCAGTTGAGTCTGGCGCAATACCGCGATTTCCGCGGGCGGCGACAGATGACCATCCCAAGCCACTTCCTCATGGAGCTTCCACGGGATCAGATGCGATTCGAAGAGCCGGAATCCGGGGCATGGATGGAAGCGGAACCGCCGGACGTCGAGCCCGTCTTTGCCGAGTACGACGTTCCGCCGTCAAGGAGTGCCGCTCGCCCGCGGCGCTCGCCACCCGCGGTGACGACCGCCGCCCACCTGCTTGCCGGCTCCGCGACGGAGGCCGCCGTGTCGCCCGATGCGTTTGCGCAAGGGATGCTTGTATGCCACCCGGCGCACGGACTGGGACGTATTGTCGCCCTCAGCGGCGGTGGTGCGAGCCGGAAGGCGATGGTTGAGTTTCTGGGCGAGCGCCGCCGCGAGAGCTTCTTGCTGGCCGACAGCCCCTTGCAGCCGGTCGGCCGGCCGGCTCCCGGCCGGCAGCGTTGAAACCGCGCATGCTTGCGGGAGTAGAGTGGGTCCATGATTAGCGGCACGGCGCAAGCCGTCCGGTTCGTCCTCCGTCGCCGTCGAACCCAAGTAACGACACGGCGCAAGCCGTCCGGTTCATCCTACGTGGCCGCCCAACCCAAGTAGCGGCACGGCGCAAGCCGTCCGGTTCGTCCGTTGCGGCCACTTACGCCATCCACTCACACCTAGGACCGGAGGGCTCGCGCCCTTCCGCTTCCGCCTTGACCGCCGATGACCCACCAAAGAAGCGGCTTGTTTGACCCACCCCATACCCAGCGCGGATCACCCGTGTCAGCCGCGCAAAAGCTCACAGAGCCTGCCCCAGGCCATCCAGCAACTCTTCGGCCACGATCCAGCCACGGCAATTCGGGCTGCCGCAATCGCAGGGCATGGGCGATTCCGCGGGCCAGCCGTAATCAATGGTCAGTTCTTCGCCGGGATGAATGTCCCGGATAGCCTCAAGCCAAATCTCCGTCTCCGGCGGCGTCCCGTCATCGTATTCAACTTGCGTCAGCACCAGAAGACAATTCGGCGAGCAACTGTGATTCAGGTAGCGGAACGGAGGCGAGGGATCGAGGCACAAGTCGCCGCCGAGATCCATGCAATAGTCCGAGGAGTAACCCGGATCGGCCACGGTCTTCCCACGAATCCTGCCAACACAGCGCCGCGCCGAGAAACGTCGCGCTGCAAATACCCCCAGGCCGTGGCGGGCAGGCGCGACGGCTACCTTCTTGCTCCGTAGATTCCTCATTATTGTCCGAAATCGCTTCCTTGCAGGTTGCTCTGGTTCCAATCGTTTGCATCCTATCGTACCGGTTGCGTCCAACACGTCAAGGGGCCGGCCCGGAGAGCATTTACAACCAGCCCGGAATTGTGTATACCGGGACGTAACCATTCGCGGGGTAGCGGCCCCGGCAGTTTGCTCCGCTGCATGCCGGAGCATATGAGCGAATGTGCGAATCGCAAGGAGACCCTTCCCATGGAACAGACTCCCAACCCGACCAATGCGAGCGACGCGCCGCAGCCGAAATGGCAGCCCTTGGGGGCCATCGACCGCCGGGTCGCCGGCGTACTGGCCGAAAAAGCCAAGACCACGCCCGATATCTACCCGATGTCGCTGAATGCTATTTGCACCGGGTGTAATCAGAAGAGCAACCGGTTCCCCGTGATGAGCCTGGAACCGGACGACGTGGAAGAGTCGCTGGACCGGTTGCGGGAGATGGGCGCCGTGACGCTTGTCGAGGGATACGGGCGTGTCACCAAATACCGGCACTACCTCTACCAGTGGCTCGGCGTCGGTAAGGTCGAGTTGGCCGTAATGACCGAATTGCTGCTGCGGGGCCCTCAAACCGTGGGCGAGTTGCGCGGCCGCGCCGCCCGGATGGAGCCCATTGCCGATCTGGCCGCGCTGCGGCCCGTCCTGGCCGAGCTGCAAGAAAAAGGGCTTGTCATCTCGCTCACGCCCGAAGGCCGCGGCCACGTGGTGACCCACGGGTTGCACCTGCCCGACGAGCTTCAGCGGTTGCGTCTTGAACACGGCAGGTCCGTCGATTCCCCCCGCGCGGCGCGGCCGTCATCCGAGCCGTTGTCGCAGGCGGCCGTCGCTCCGGCCGCTTCGCCGGGAATCGAACAGCAGATCATCGCCGTCATCCGAAGCGATATCGAGGAGTTGAAATCACAGCTTACCCAGCTTCGTTCCGATCTGGATCAACTCGTCGCGGCAAATGAACGGATCGACGGCGATGTGCGCCAGTTGAAGGATGCCCTGGGGGCGTAAAATGACAACCGTTCACAGGGGACTGTCCCAATTTTCGCGGCACAGAGGGGAAATCTGCCCGGTCGCCCAACGTTTCCGCCGCGAAAATGGGACTGTCCCCTTCGCATACAGCGGAGAAAACTGCCCGCGACATCACCCCGTGAACGGTTGTGTAAAATGAGCATCCTGGTCGTGAACGCCGGGTCGAGCAGCGTGAAGTTCGCGCTGTTCCAATTCGATACGCTCGAACCGGAAGCCCGCGGACTGCTCGACCTGGCCGCGGGTCAAGGCCGCGCCGCCCTGACCCTCAGCCCGGCCGAGGGCGACGATGTCCGTCGCGAACTCGACGTTCCCAACTACCACGCGGCTGTCGTCGCGGCGCTTCGGGTGCTCGACGAGGTGGGGCTCACTTCGGGCGAGCGGCCCGTGCGCGTTGTGGGGCATCGGCTCATCCACGGCGGCGAGACCATCCGCCGCCCGGTTCGTATCGACAGTGAAGTCAAGCGACTCATCCGGCAGTACACCCACCTGGCCCCGCTGCACATCCCGGCCGGCCTCGAGGCCATCGCCGCCACGGAGGAGGCTTTCCCGGACACACCGCAGGTAGGCCTATTCGATACGGCCTTCTTCGCCCGCATTCCGCCGGCGGCGTATCTGTACCCGGTGCCGTACGAGTGGTACGAGCAGTGGGGCATCCGCCGGTACGGCTTCCACGGCACCAGCCACGCCTATTGCACCGAACGATCAGCCGAGATGCTGGGCCGGCCTGCGGAAGAGCTTCGCCTGATCATCTGCCACCTTGGCCAGGGCAGCTCGGCGGCGGCCGTCGACCGCGGGGTGGCCGTTACCAACACCATGGGCTTCACGCCCTTGGAAGGCTTCATGATGGGCACGCGCTCCGGCACGGTCGACCCCGGCATTCTGCTGTACGTCATGCGGGAGAAAGGGGTTTCGGTCGGGCAGCTTGACGAAGCACTGCACAAGCGGTCCGGCCTGCTGGGCATTTCCGGCCTGTCGGCCGACTTTCGCGAAGTCGAGACCGCCGCGGCCGCCGGTCATCCGCGGGCACGCCTGGCCCTCGACATGTACGCATACCGCGTGAAGACCATGATCGGCGCCCTGGCGGCCGTCCTGGGCGGACTCGACGCCCTGGTATTCACCGGCGGCATTGGCGAGAACTCTCACTGGCTGCGCGGCGAGGTATGCACCGGACTCGGTTGCCTTGGCGTCATGCTCGCCCCCAGCCGTAACACCCAATGCCGGCCCGACGCCGACCTGGCCACTCCCGATTCACCCGCCCGCGTCCTTGCCATCCACACTCGCGAAGACTACATAATCGCCCGCGAAGCCAAGCGCCTCGCCACCGGGGCGCATGAATAGCAGGCCCGGCCGATCTTGCCGGTGTTCCCTTCCCCAGCGTCGCCCCGAATCGCCCCGCCCCCGGCAAACGGATAACCTTCGGAGAACCACAAAGTCCACGAAGGGAACGGTGGCCTTAGGGCCGCCCCGATTGGGACTCCGGCAATCTTGCTACACAAGCCCCCGGGGTTACGCGGCGTTCGCTCCACTCACGCCGCTCCACCCCGGGCTGGTTTAGGGCAGTGCCTTCGGCACGCAGTCGTTCGTCCAACTGCACCGACAGAAACCCGTCGTCCTATGCGACGACACACTGCTCTTGAATCCACCCGCAGCAATCGTCGCCCGTCCCCCATCGACTCGCCACTAACAACTTCCCCCTCTCCCAGTGGCCCAATTCTTCGCCTTGCAATCCGGCGTAGGAACTGCTAGGCTTGGGAATGTGTACATGCGTATACTTCCCTTTCCGGATCGACCCGAACGAGAATTGCCATGCGACGACATCAGAAAGACCGATTCGCCACAATCGACCAACACCTCCGCACGTTGCACACCAAGGTCAAGGTCGGCTACTTCCTCACCCGGCTGCGCGAAATGCGCCGGCAGTCGGAAACGGCGGCTGAGTTGCCACCGGCGATCGAGGTGCCGTGTCACCTGCCTGCGCGTGTCGGCGACGCGGGCGAACCGAAAGGTGATTGCCCCACAGCCAGGGGGCAGGACAGGGGGGCGAGTGTGGAAAATCGGAAACCTGCCACCCAAAACTTGGAAGCTGGGAGATGGGAGATGGGAGTTGGGGGGAGGAGGTGTCAGCAGCAGGTGCGCGGCCAGCGGGTGGAAGCGGGGGGTCCGAGTGTGGAAAACGGGAAGACTGCCACCCAAAAAACGGCAGGGCTCCAGGGCTTCTGCGTTGAGCGGGTGGCTATGGGGCGCGGAAGTCGCCGGGTTCGATGCGATTGGCAAAAGCATCAAGGGCAAAAAGATGAGGATGAGGATGAACCTGACAGAAAGATGGGGACAGTAAGATGAAGAGGGAAGGGAACTCCGCTGTATCTTTCTGCCCTCCATTTTTCTGCCATTCTCCCCTCGGCTCCCCAGTGAGACACCTGCGGGGCAGAAATAGGGCAGTGTAAAAAATCGGAAACCTGCCACCCAAACAATCGAGCAACGCGGCCTACTGTTTCGCCGGCTCTGGCGAGCGGTAGACCCCGAACTCCAATCCGATGCGGCGGACAAAGTCTTTGTGCCGCGGGGGGCAGTGGTGTTCCCACTCGGCAAGGACTTCGGTAAAGGTGAGTGACCGCTCGCGCAGATGGAGGCGGCGGTGATGAAGCCAGGTAAGGGACTCCCAGTGCGAAGTCTGCTCTTCAAACCACGGCAGGAGGCAACGCGCCGCAACGGCGTTCAACTCGCGATTGACGGGATCCGCGCGTAAGACATCCTTGTGGGCGGCGTACCAGTCGGCCAGCGCGATGCCTTCGGGCAGCGCGGCCTGTTGCAGCATGGGCGCAACGTAGTTGTGCAACTCCGGGGCAAACGATTCCCAGCCGGGAAACGGCGGATCGTGCCGCCACCGCTCCGAAAGGGCGCGAAGAACGAAGAAAGAGGCCATCTCCGAAAGGCTCTCGTTGAACCAGCCGGCCTCGTGCGGGTATGGGAGGTCGGCATTGTGCAGGATGTGGCAATGCTCGTGCGCGAACTGGTAGATGTACTGGCACCAGAAGCGGCTCCGGGCCGTCAGCAGGATCACGTCGGTCGTGTGCCGCCCGCGCGGACCGCCCTCGTACGCCACCTGCGGGCTGCCCTGCTGGCGAAACGCGACGGCGATGGGTCGGAACCGCCGTTCCGGAAAGTACTGCATCAACTCGTCGCAGGCGGAACGCAACACCCGCTCGACGGTTGCGGGCTGGGCTTCGTGCCAACCGGGCCGCACAGCGAGTTGATAGACCGGAACGGATCGCTGGACGGCATCCGCCCCCCTAGATTGAAGGGGCAACATGGCACTGGCAAGAAAGATGACCAAAATCACAAACCACATATCACCATGATAATATACCAGGTTTCCGCGTGCTCAGGGTGCAGGTCGCGTGCGCCCCCGATCTCCACTTCCCGGGGCACTGCCTTGCCAGCTTGCCGGTTCTCCGGTACGCTTGAGGGTTTGTAGTCCTCAGCGTATCGACCAATGCCAGCCTCCCAACCCGACGAGCAGCGAATTGTCATTACCGGCGTGGGACTTACCGCGCCCAACGCGGATAATCTAGCCGATTTTCGGGAAAGTTTGCTTACCGGTCGTAGTGGGGTCATCCCGTACGAAACAAGGTACTTCGGAAAGACCGTGGCCGGAGTGTGCCATTTCGACGAGCTGAAGTACCAGCGACGCAAGGAGTTGAGGCGAGGCACCCGCGCAGGCAGTATCGGCATCTACTGTGCACACGAGGCGATTGCCAGCGCGGGTATTCCGTGGCAGGAGGTCGATAAGGCCCGGGTGGGCATCTACGTTGGCGTCACCGAACACGGCAACGTTGAAACAGAGAACGAGATCTACCAAATCAAAGGGTACGACTACGACACCCAGTACTGGTCGCACCACCACAACCCGCGAACCGTGGCCAATAACCCGGCCGGCGAGATCTCGCTGAATCTTCGCATAACCGGCCCGCATTACACGCTTGGCGCGGCGTGCGCGGCGGGGAACGCAGGCTTGATCCAGGGCGTGCAAATGCTGCTTCTGGACCAGTGCGATCTTGCCCTCAGCGGCGGCGTTTCGGAGAGCATCCACACGTTCGGTATTTTCGCCAGCTTCCACAGCCAGGGTGCGCTGGCCAGGCACGACGACCCGGCAAAGGCCTCCAGGCCGTTCGATGCCGACCGGAACGGCATCGTCGTGGCCGAAGGGGGCTGCATGATGGTGCTCGAACGCCTGTCCGACGCCAAGGCCCGGGGAGCGGAGATCCACGGCGAGATTGCCGGTTACGCCATGAACAGCGACGCCTGCGATTTCGTCCTGCCCGACGCGACGCGGCAGGCCGAATGCATGCAGTTGGCCCTGCACCGAGCGGGCATGACGCCCGACGAGGTGGACATCGTGAGCACGCACGCCACCGGTACGGCCAGTGGCGACGCACAGGAGGCCATCGCCCTGCGCGCGGTGTGGAACAACGGCGGCCGCACGGCCATGAACAACACAAAGAGTTTCATCGGGCACGCCATGGGCGCGGCTGGCGTCTTGGAACTCGCCGGCAACCTGCCCGCCTTTCGCGACGGGCTGTGCCATCCGACCATCAATCTCGACCGACTCGACCCCGAGTGCGAGCTGGCCGGCCTGGTGGTGGGCGAACCCCGCAAATTGGAGCGCGCCGAAGTGATCCTCAACAACTCGTTCGGTATGCTGGGCATCAATTCGGTCGTTATTGTCAAGCGATACACAGGCGCGTAGCATCCCTACGCCCCGGTTCATCATGGAGTACACTGCATGACGGCGGACGACATCCGAGAAGCTGTTCTCGAAATCCTTTCCGACATTGCGCCCGACGAGGATCTCAGCAATCTGAAGCCCGACGTGGCTTTCCGCGAGCAACTCGAACTGGACAGCATGGATTTCCTCGATATTGTCATGGAACTGCGCAAACGCTACCGCGTGCAGATTCCGGAAGAGGAGTATCCCAAATTGGCCAGCATGCAGAGCACCGTCGAGTACCTTCAGCCGCGCATGAAGGACATGGTGAAGCCATAACCGTTCACGGGGCAACGGCGCGGGCAGTTTCCCCCGCTGAATGGGCTGCAGGAACGTGCTTGCAGTTGGAGTTCACGCTTTAGCGTGCGAAGCAAGTAACGGTCAAATACAGCACGCTGAAGCGTGAACTCCAACTTCAACGGGAGCATGACGGCCGCAAGCCCATTCCTGCACCCCGCGAAACGCAAAGGGGCGGTCCCCGAGGAGGCAGGATGTACGACACGATCATCATTGGGGCGGGCATGTCGGGGCTGGCCGCGGGTATCCGGCTCGCGCACTTCGGTCGCCGCGTATGCATCCTGGAGCGGCATCATGCCATCGGCGGGCTGAACTCGTTCTACCGGCAGCGGGGCCGCCGGTTCGACGTCGGCCTTCACGCCCTGACCAACTACGCACCCAAAGGCGCTCGCCGAGGCCCCCTCGCCCGCCTCCTCCGCCAGTTGCGGGTGGCGTGGGATGAATGGTCGCTGGTTCCCCAGCGCGGTTCGGCCATCGTCTTTCCCGGCGTGACGCTGGAGTTCTCCAACGACTTCGAGTACTTTGCCGCCAACGTCGAACGCCAATTCCCCGGACAGGAGCCGAAGCTCAGGCGGCTAGTCAGCACCTTGGCCACCTATGAGCAGCTTGGCGAACAGGCGGTGGCCGAATCGGCCCGGCGCGTGGTCGGCTCGATCATCGATGAACCCCTGCTGCGCGAGATGCTCTTCTGTCCGATACTCTTCTACGGCGGGGCGCGGGAGCACGATATCGACTTCGGGCAGTTCAGCGTATTATTCCGCTCGATCTTCCTCGAAGGGCTCGGGCGGCCGATGGCCGGAATTCGCACCGTGCTGAAGAAGCTGGCCGACCGGTTCCGGGACCTAGGCGGCGAGTTGCGGCTGCGGGCCGGGGTGCAGCGCATTGCCGTGAAGGACGGTCGCGTGCACCACGTCGAACTGGAAGACGGCTCCGAGCTGACCGCCCAGTACGTTCTCTCGTCGGCCGGTTGGCCCGAGACCATGCGGCTGTGCAACCTGCCCGACGCCCCGGGCGCCGTGGAGCCGGGCAATATCTCGTTCGTCGAATCGATCTCGGTCCTCAATACCCAGCCGGCCAACCTGGGCCACAACCGGACCATGATCTTCTTCAACGAGACCGAGACGTTCGACTACCGCCGGCCCGACGACCTGGTAGACCTGCGCAGCGGGCTGATCTGCTCGCCGAACAACTTCGTTTACGACGAGCCGCCCGTCGAAGGCATGGTGCGCGTCTCGGCCCTGGCCAATTACGGCCGGTGGGCGGCGCTCGATCAGGAAGCGTACCGCCGGAGCAAGCAGTACTGGTACGAGCAGATGGCCGCGACTGCCGTGCGCCACGTGCCCGACTTCCGCAGCGCCGTGGTCGAAACCGACATGTTCACGCCCACCACCATCCGGCGATTCACCGGCCGCGACAACGGCGCCATCTACGGAGCGCCCCAAAAGCACTACGACGGCCGCACCCCGATCGCCAACTTGTACATCTGCGGCGCCGACCAGGGACTGGTCGGCATCGTCGGCACGCTCATCAGCGGCATTGCCATTGCCAACCGTTACCTGCTGGGGAATTAGACTACATGGCGCACGATGTTCTGGACGGGGTTCGCGAGCGGTACGACGTTGTCGTTATCGGGGGCGGTTTGGGCGGAATGACCGCGGCGAATACACTCGCCCGCGCCGGACATGCCGTCCTGCTGCTGGAGCAGCATACCAAGCTGGGCGGCCTGGCCACCTGGTTCCGCCGGCGCGGCGGCCATATCTTCGACGTCGCACTGCACGGCTTTCCCGTGGGCATGATCAAGAGCTGCCGCCGCTATTGGACCCGCGAGCTGGCCGACGCCATCGTCCAGTTGAAGCGGATCCGCTTCGACAACCCCATGTTCTCGCTGACCACGACGTTCGACCGGCAGGACTTCACTCGCCTGCTTATCGATGGGTTCGGCATTCCGCACGACGCGGTGCACGGGTTCTTCGACACGGCCCGCGACATGCAGTTCACCGACCAGCCCGACCTGACCACGGGCCAGTTGTTCGACCGGTTCTTTCCGGGCCGCGACGACGTCGTGCGCCTGCTCATGGAGCCGATCACCTATGCCAACGGGTCGACGCTTGAGGATCCCGCCCTGACCTACGGGATCGTCTTCTCGAACTTCATGTCGAAGGGCGTTTACACGTTCAAGGGCGGCACCGACCGGCTGGTCAAGCTGATGCTCGAAGAAATCCGGCGCAATGGCGTTGACGTGCGAGTGGGCGTCAAAGCCGAGCGGATCGAAGTCGGCGCGGGCCGCCGTGTGGCCGGAGTGTGCGCCGGCGGTCGGCGCATTGCGGCCCCGGCGGTCGTCTCGAACGGGAATCTGCTCGGCACCATATTCGACCTGGTGGATGAGGCCGCCTGGCCGGCCGACTTCCTGGAGCAAGCCCGCGCGGTCCGATTGAACAACTCCAGCACCCAGGTGTACCTGGCCCTGCGCGACGGCGAGGAGATTGACGAAGCCACCGGGGATCTGCTGTTCAGCTCGGTTGCGCCGAGCTTCCAGACCGACCTGCTGCTCAGCCGCGACATCACCAGCCGGACGTATTCGTTCTACTATCCGAAGGCGAGGCCGCAGGAGAAGCCTCACTACCTGGTCGTGGCCAGCAGCAACGCCCGTTACGACGATTGGGCCAACCTGGCGCCGGAGGAATACGAGGCGGGCAAGCGCCGGTTGATCGACGACGCCGTCCGCGACCTCGACCGCTACGTTCCCGGCATCCGCGACAAGCTCGACTGGACCGAAGCGGCTACGCCGCGCACCTTCCGCCGCTACACCGGCCACTGGCAGGGCGCGAGCTTCGGCACGAAGTTCGAAGGACTGGCCGTCAGCCGGTCCTTGCCCGAACAAATCGCCGGCTTATACCATGCCGGGAGTGTGGGCATTATCATGTCCGGTTGGCTCGGCGCGGTGAACTACGGAGTCATCGTTGCCAACGACGTGGACGCCTACCTGTTGAACAACGCCTCGCGCGCCAGCGCGCCAGCACCGGAACTGCCATGACCGAACCCATCTCGCCGGAAATCCTTGACGCCATCCCGCACCGTCCTCCGTTCCTGCTGGTCGACCGGATTGTCGAGCGTTCGGAAACGCGGCTGGTCGGCGAGAAGACGTTCACCGGCAGCGAGGAGTTCTTCGCCGGGCACTACCCCGACTACCCGCTCGTTCCCGGCGTGCTCCTGTGCGAGGCAGCCATGCAGTGCGGCGCCATTCTGCTTTCGCGGCAGTTTGCCGGCGACCCGGACGTCGTGCCCGTCGCCGCTCGCATGAACGACGTCCGGTTCAAACGCATGGTCCGCCCCGGGGAAACCCTGGTGATGGAAGTCGACCTCACCGAACGCCTGGCCGACGCCTACTTCCTGACCGCGAAGGTCACCGTGGAAGGGAAGGTGGCCGTCCGGTTCCAGTTCGCCTGCACCGCGGCACGGCGAGGAGAATGACCCATGGCGGATTTCCTGCAGCTTCAGGGCAAATCGATCCTCATCCTGGGCGTGGCCAACCGGAAGAGCGTGGCCTATCACGTCGCTCGCACTTTGGAGGAGGCCGGTGCACGTTGCGTGCACGTCGTGCGCGATGAAGACGTACGTGCCGCAACGGAAAACCTCCTGGACGGGCGCGACGTGTATACTTGCGACGTCGAAAAGCCCGACGAAATCGCCGAACTGCAAGAAGTACTCGCCGAGCAGGGCGAACGGTTCGCCGGCCTGGTCCATTCCATTGCGTTTGCCGACTACTCGGGAGGGATCAAACCTTTCCACGAGACACCGCGTGCGGCGTTCCTTCAGGCGGTCGACATTTCGTGCTATTCGCTCATCGCGGTGGCCGACGCCGTGAAGGAACTGCTCGAACCGGACGCCTCGGTGGTGACCATCTCCATATCGACCACGCGCATGGCGAGCGAAAACTACGGCTTCATGGCCCCGATCAAGGCAGCCTTGGACTCGTCGCTGGTGTTCCTGGCGAAGTCGTTCAGCCGGTTCTCGCGAGTGCGGTTCAACGCCGTGGCGCCGGGGCTTCTGAAGACGTCGGCCTCGGCAGGCATTCCGGGCTACGTGGACGCGTACCTGTACGCAGAGCAGGTCATTCCCCGCAAGGAGGCCGTGCAAACCGGCGAGGTGGCCCAGGTGGCCGCCTTCCTGCTCAGCCCTCGGTCCAGCGGCATCAATGCCCAGCACATCGTCGTCGACGCGGGCATGTCGATCAACTACTTCGACACCGACCTGATCCGCCGCGCGATGCGGCCGGAGTGAGAAGATCCTCCGCGTCTGCAACGGTTGCCCTGGCAATTCGGCGGCGGGCTGCTATAATGGGACGAGCGGCAGAGCCAATCCTACCGACGACCTTGTAGCCGACTCTCTCCGAGACTCGGGTTTCGGCGTCTCGGAGAGACGCCGAAACGGGAAATCCGTTTCCGCCGCTCGCCCAACGTTCTTTGCCATCCCCCCAGTTTCCCTGCCATGATCCGCTCCGCCGGACCCCTTCAACCTCAGCGTGACCCTCCCGGCGCCGAGCGTCCGGTAGTGCATGGTGCGCTCACCACCCAGCCGTCGCCGTACGATCTGCCATTCTGGCTGGCCTATTTGGCGAATATCTTGGTGATGATCGCCATCACCATGCTGTTCCGTTATGCCGACTTCGTTGTCCTTCTGGGTGGGTCGGAATGGCATCTTGGCTGGATCGTCGGAGTTGGCATGGTGGGCAGCCTTGCAGTCCGATTGGCGATGGGGCAGGCGATTGACACTTACGGGTCGCGGCTGATCTGGCTTGGCTCGGTCGTCATATTTGCCGCGGTGTGCTTCGCCCACGTTGCCGTGACCACGCACAACGGGCCGGCAATCTACCTGTTGAGAGTGCTTCTGTGCTGCGCGATTGCCGGCATCTTCGGCGCGTCGATGACGTTCGTTTCATCAAGGGTGTCGGTGACTCGTCTGGCCGAGATGTGGGGCATGCTGGGCACGGC
This sequence comes from Thermoguttaceae bacterium, assembly GCA_034005525.1. Classification (GTDB taxonomy): domain Bacteria; phylum Planctomycetota; class Planctomycetia; order Pirellulales; family Thermoguttaceae; genus PWXP01. The sequence goes on from JAVEUP010000009.1 coordinate 59,448, forward strand.
CGGCTTCCTGGGCATCATGATCGGCCCGCTGATCAGCGATTGGCTCATGGGCGACGGGCCGATTATCCGACAGCAGCTCGACCGAATGTTCTTCGTGGCCGGGCTGTTTGCATGCGGCTCGGCTGTGTTTGCCTACTTTGCGGCGCGGGGCGAGCTGCCCCGGCCACGGCGCAAGCAGCCGCCGCTTCTGTATTTGCTGCGGCGCTACCATCCGGGAAGCATACTGCTAGTGGGGGTCGTCATGGGCGTGGCGCTCGGCTTGCCCGGTACGTTCCTCCGCACCTTCGCCTCCGAGCTTTCGATTCCGCGTATCGGGGTCTTTTTTGGATTCTACGCTCCCGCCGCCATACTCACGCGCGTTGCCACCCGCCGACTGCCTGAACGCTTCGGCCCCGAGCCGCTCATCCCGGCCAGCCTGGTTGGGCTGATGCTCAGCCAGCTTCTGTTCCTGGTGGTCAAATCGGAATGGCAGCTTTTTCTTCCAGGGATTGGCTACGGGATGTCACACGCCATTCTGTTTCCGTGCGTGGTGGCCGCCGGCAGCAGTGCGTTCCCGGACGAACACCGGGGCGTGGGCAACCTGCTGATCCTTGCCATGTACGATCTCGGCGTTCTGGTCGGTGCGCCGATGGTCGGAATTGCACTAGAATTTGCCCGTTTTGCAGGGCTCGCACCGTATCCTGTGGTCTTCCTCGCCGTGGCGGCCATGCTGGGCACCATAGCGATCGTCTACCGGGTTACGTGGCGGCGCGGCGACCAGCCCTGGCAACACCTCCGCCAGAGCCACTTGGCCGGCACGCGCAGTGAGGCTCGCGAGCCAACCGTCGAAATCGCCACGATTGAGTAGGCTGTGAGGCGGTGCAAGACAATATTGCGTGGGATAGGCTTCCAGCCTGTCAGCACAAGAGCAAGGCTGAAAGGCTATCCATGTGTCCCACTCGCCGTACGCGGGCAATCCGGGCTACCGCGGATTCTTCATGACGATGTAGGGTGGTGACAAGCAAGCCAAGACCCTGGCGGGCCTTCGGTCGCTTGGCCGGGCCTGCTTCCAGCGCACGGCCTGCAAACCACCCCGGGCGTGGCTTGCGCAGGCCCACCAAGGATTTAAGCGACCTTGCCCCATCCTGCATGAACAGTTCGGGCCACCGCGGTTTTGGGTGGGACTCGCCTTTACGTGTGCGGCAAGATTTTCTGGCACGTTCAGTGGCAGCGCAGGGCCACCTGCGGGCTCGCCCCGCATGGAGCCGTGGTCAATGAGCTAAGCGGGCACGGCTAACCCAGACTATCTCTCCCCTGCACGCTGCCGCCGCCGGAGGCGGCGGCAGCGTGCAGGGGAGAGATTGGGAGCCTCGGCGGCGTTTTAGCCGACTGACCACTGCTCCAGGCCGGGCAAGCCGGCCGGTGGCGGACGCGACCTGTGTAGAACAGCGAGAAACGTTGCCCCGCGCTGGTCGAATTCCGCTGCTTTGGGGCACTTTCCAGCCTGCCAGAAAATCTTGCCGCACTCGCCTTTACACGCGAAGAAGATTGCGTAAGAATAGGCCCTACAAGCATGATCTTTCCCGCGGCCGGCCCCCCTTCCGGGGCCAGGCCGTGTTTTTTCACCCTGCCCCTTCAGCGAGGTTACTGCATGTCCGATCGGATTCCCATGACTCGTACCGGGTACGATAAGCTCCGGGCCGACCTTGAACACCTCAACACGGTCGAGTTGCCGCAGATACTGGACCGGGTAGCGACCGCGCGGGCAGAGGGCGACTTGAGCGAGAACGCCGAGTACCAGTACGCCCAGGAAAGCCGCATGCACATGGAGGCGCGCATCCGCGAATTGCGCGACCGCATTTCCCGGGCCACCCTGATCGATCCTGCGCAAATGCCTCGCGACGAAGTCGCATTCGGGGCCACGGTCAAGCTGAAGGACCTCGACTTCGGCGACGAGGAAGAGTACACCCTGGTCGGCGCCGGCGAAGAGAACTACGACGAAGGCAAAATCCTCTTCACCAGCCCGATCGGACAGGGACTGGCCGGCAAGAAGGTCGGCGAGAAAGTAGCGATCGAGGTTCCCCAAGGAACCGTCCGCTTCGAAGTTCTCGACGTCAGCTACGCCGACTGAACATAACTATGGCTCTTCCGTTTTAAGGTGCAGGCCGCGACAATGTAGTAGGCACACGCCGCTGTGCCGTCCTTGAAACAAAGGCTGTCTGCACCTAGAAACGGAAGAGCCATAACTATCTCTGACCTACCGATAGTCGGCCCCTCGCAGGCTTCGGACCACCGACTCCTGCCAGGCGGCCAGCGCGGCCTTCATTTGCGCAACCCGTTCCGGCTGCCGGTCGGCAAGGTCGTTTTCCTCGGCGGCATCGGCGGTGAGGTCGTACAGTTCATAGCGGGCGTGGACTCCGTCCTTGTCCGGCAGACGGTGCAGCTTGTAGCGGCCGTCGTTCCACGCGGCGTGGCCGGGAAGGCGGCCCTCGGCGAGCCAGTCGGGCGTGTCTTCCGGTCGATGCGGCGCGGCATGGGGTTCTCCCGGCTCCGCGCGACCCTCTTGCACCGCCAGGAGCTGCTCCAGTATCTTCTCGCTCGGTGTTCCAATGCCGCCGACAGGATACACCCAAAACCCTAATGCCGTGTCGCGCCGCCGCAGCTTTCCGTCGATCAGCGGGACGAGGCTCGTGCCGTCCAGCGGCGGCTGGTCGGGCATGGTCACGCCGGCCAAATCGAGCAGCGTGGGGTAGATATCGACCGTGCCGCTGAGCACCTCGCTGACGCGGGGTTCCCTGATCCTCGCCGGCCACTCGATGACCGTGGGCACGCGCAAACCGCCCTCATACAGAGTCCCCTTCCGCCCGCGCAAGCCGCCCGTCGACCCGACCGGCAGCGCGCCGTTATCGCTTGTGTACCAGACCAGCGTGTTATCCGCCACGCCCAGGTGGCGAAGCTCCTCGCGCAACAGGCCGATCGCATGGTCCATGGCCGTGATCTCGCCGTAGAAGTGTTGTAGCTTCTCGGGCTGGTCGGCATACATGGCGCGGTACTCGTCGGTCGCAATATGCGGCGCGTGAGGCGAGCCGAACCAGACGACCGCTAGGAACGGCTGCTTCTTGGGAACCGCCTGGCGAAGAAAGCCAATGGCCGCCTCCACCGTCACGTGCGAACCCTCTCCCTCGATCCGCACGACCCGGCCGCGCCGGCTCAAGAGGGGATTATTCTCGTAGAAGTTGGGAGCCGAGAGCCATTCATCGAAACGGCTTCCGCCGGGCGAGACGGGGCATTCGGCCTCGACCGAACCGATGTGCCACTTTCCGAAGTGCCCCGTCGTGTATCCGGCCGTCTTCAGCGCCTCGGCCACGGTGATTTCTTCAGGCCGCAGCGTATGCCCCCAGGAGAAACAGCCGAAGCGGTTCGGATGCCGGCCGGTCATCACGCTGCCGCGTGTTGGCGAGCAAACCGGCGCGGCGGCATAGAACCGGTCGAGCCGCAACCCTGCGGCGGCCATCTCGTCCAGCACCGGCGTCTTCAGCACCGGATGCCCGTAGTAACCCACGTCGCCCCAGCCCTGGTCGTCGGCCATCAGCAGGACAAAATTGGGCCGTTCATCGCCTGCAGCAGGAAAGACGCACAGTCCCATTGCCGCGCACGCAACGCAGCCGCCGAAAGACGCCCTGGAAAGCCAGTTCATTGCAAGCATTGTCAAGTCTCCGAACGTTCGGCCGGTTGCGATTGAGTAATCGACAGTTTCTTGGGAATGGTCAAGCGAAAGGTGGTGCCCGCGGACGAACTGCTGGCAAAGTCGACTTCACCACCCAGGTACCGCTCTCCGAAAAGTTTCATACTGTATGTTCCAACTCCTCGACCGCTTTCGCCTTTGGTGCTGAACGACCGCTGGAACACCTGCAACTGGACCTCTTCCGGCATGACCCCGGCGTTGTGGACCGTGAACGTGACGTTGCTTCCGGCATCAACGCATGCCAAGGCAACCGTGCCGCCCCGGCTCGTTGCCTCCAGCGCGTTCTTGAGCATATTGCCCAGGATCCGCAGCAGAAGCTGCTTGTCCGAGACGATCGTCCCGTCCCAACATGACGCCACCAGGATCGACTGCCTCTCACCCGCAGTATGCCCGCCGTATCGAACGCAAAGCTCGTCAAGCATTTCGCGTGTTCGCATTGGGGCAGGCTGAACCTCGTAGTCACCCGCTTCGGCTGCAAGCAGGTCGCGCTGCGTCTGGATTTCCGCAACAATCTGATCGGCCAGGGCAGCGAGCCGTTGACGAGTATCCGGGCGGCTTGACGCATCGCGTTCCAGGAACTTGATATATCCTTGGATGCAGCCGGCCGTGTTGAGCACGTCGTGGAAGAAAGTCCGCTGCAAGACCGCCAAACGCTTGACCTGGCTAATGTCCTCGATCACCGCCAGGACAAGACCATCGCCTTCCAGTTGAAACGGCGTGGCGGTGACCCGCAAGTCCATTGGCGCACTGCCGCTGGGGGTTTTCACCAGGACGCGGCACTCGCGGACCACCTGCCCGTTGGCCCGCCGGCTTTCCAGAAACGCTTCGACAGCGCCGCAGAGAACGCAATGCCGCGCGGTGCCGCAGCCGTCGGGCCCTTCAGCGGCCCAAATGCAGCCAATCGCTTCGCCCGGCCGTTTGCCTATGATCCGGTCGGCCGGGGCCTCCAGAACGCGAAGCAGCGCTTCGTTTGCAGCGACCACCTGCCGCTGCGTGTTGAGCACCATGACCATGTGCGGCATGGCGTTCAGCATGTCGGCCAGGAAGGGCGTCTTAAGAACGGCTGCCCTCTTGCGGGCGAGTTCGTCCGCGGAGTCCCTCCCGGCGGGCGCGAAGTAGGTTGCGACGTTCTCCCCGCTATCGGGAAACGCACGCAACGGATCGTGCGACAGGTGCGACGCGTGCTCCATAACTGAAACTCCCCCGCCTGGCAAGGCCCCGAAGCTCTCTAAGGGCGCGCTCACCAATAAGTTGGTCAATTGCAGTGTAGTAGGCACACGCCGTGTGCCGAAATTCGCGAACGGCACACGGCGTGTGCCTACTACAATTTGTCCAAGTTATTTCTGAGCGCACCCTAACCCGGATTATTCATGTAGGGTGGGCCGAGGTCGCGTAAGTCCTTGGTGGGACTGCGCAAGCCACGCCCCGCTCGTTTGCACGTGGTGCGCTGGAAGCAGACCCAGCCGAGCGACCGAAGTCCCACCAGGGTCTTGGCTTGCCTGTCACCACCCTACATCAGCATGAATAATCCCGGCTTAGCTTCCGGAATACCCCGCAAGTAGGCCCGGCAGGATTCGAACCTGCAACCAACAGATTATGAGTCTGCTGCTCTAACCGTTGAGCTACGGGCCCAGAGCTTTTGGAATACGAGAACGGCCCCCACCCGTAGTGTGGGGTGTCGCGCGGCGCCAAAATCGGTTCCAGGTGAACCGTTATGCCCTGGCCAATTCTACCAAGCGGAAGCCCGGCGAGAAAGTCGCTCTCCCTGCAAGGCTGCGGTCGGGTAACCGTTCACGGGGGGACTGTCCCAATTTTCGCGGCACAGAGGGCGTTTTTGCCCAATCATCCGCCGTTTCCGCCGCGAAAATGGGACTGTCCCCTTCGCGTGGAGCGGAGAAAACTGCCTGCGCCGCCCCGTGAACGGTTACGTGGTCGGGGTTCAGTACGGTTACGGGCGGAGTACGGGACAAAAAAACGAACACCGGCGATTTTCCGGGCTCTTCCGTTTCTAAGTGCAAACTGCTTTACCCGAAGACGGCACAGCGGCGTGTGCCTACTACATTGGCGTGACCTGCACCGAGGAACGGAAGAGCCAAACGAAGATGTCCTTCGCACGCTGTTTCCACGCACGCCGCGTCACCTCCGCGCGATCCCAGGCGGGTGAAAGTGTCAGTTTCACCATCCGCTTTGCGCTCGCGAGGTGGCCGGGCTTACGACGCCGGTCACGCGTAGTTCATGACGGCGAAGAAGTGAAACGCCGTGCCCGCCAGTACGAACAGATGCCATACGGCGTGGAAGTATCGAACGCGTTCGATCGAATAGAAGACGATGCCGACAGTATAGGCCGTGCCGCCGGCCAGAAGGAGCGCCAGACCCGCGAGCGGCACGTGCGCGACGATCGGCCGGATGGCCACCAGCGCGACCCACCCCATGGCAAGGTACAGCAGAAGCGTCGGGCACCGCGGCCGCGTGGAAGCGAAAAGTTCCTGGACGATCCCGAGCACGGCCAGTCCCCAGACCGCGCTGAACAGTCCCCATCCCCACGGACCTCGCAGCACGCCGAGCACGAAGGGCGTATAGGTTCCCGCAATCAGCAGGTAGATTGCGGCGTGGTCGGCGATCTGAAACGCCCGCTTGGTCCGGCCGGGCCGGACCGAATGGTAGATTGCCGAAACGGCGTACAGCAGCGCAGCCGTCGCCACGAAGACGCCCGCACTCACCGCCGGCAGGGTTCCGCCCTGCTCGAAGGAAGCGGCCAGCAGGTAAGGCGCTCCCGCGACGGCGCAAGCGGCCCCCGCGGCGTGCGTGATCGCGCTGGCCATCTCCTCGCCGGGCGAAGGAAGCAGTTCTTCCATGGTCGTCATGCAAGTCGGATTCACAGGAATATCGTTCACGGGCCGTCCAAAGTGGGCGTCTTGGCCGCTGACCGCAAAGGCGGGCGCAGCCCTTCCGAGGGCGGGTTCGCCTGGCCGCCAGCCAAGCCCTCGAATGGCTCTTCCGTTTCTAGGTGCAGGCGGCGGCAATGTAGTAGGCACACGCCGCTGTGCCGTCTCTGAAATAAAGGCTGTCTGCACCTAAAAACGGAAGAGCCCCTCGAATATATTGTCGGCCGCTGCCGTCGATGGTCAACGGCAAGTGGGGCTCATTGCAGGTAATACCTGGGTAAAACCCCACCGACGGCATCGTTTGCGCCCCGATCCAGCCGGGTTCACCCACGCGCACGGTACGATTGCCGCCGCGCGCGTGGGTGAACCTATCACCTATCACCTATCACCTATCACCTATCACCTATCACCTATCACCTATCACCTATCACCTATCACCTGACACCTGACACCTAACACCTGACACCTGACACCTGACACCTGACACCTGACACCTCGCCCCTTCACGCCCGCACCAGCCGATGCCCGCGGATCGCCCGGCCGGCCGCGAGCACGCGGGCGTTCCAGCCGTTTCGCGTGCCGATGGTCGCCGCATCGTCCAGCAGCCCGGCCTTCTCCTCTTGACGCGTTAGCTTCTCGAACTTCGCGTAGCCGGGATAATCGTCCGGTACGAACGTCTCTTTGCGGTGCAGGATGGGCGGGTTGGCCGCGGTCGAGTAGTCGTAGCATTCCAGGTGAAGCGTGCGGAGCGACAGTTTCAGACTGCGCAGCAGCGCGGGGTGGGCTTCGTCGTCGAACGTGGGGTACAGCAAGTAGGAAACCTTGCCGGAGAACCGGTGCAGCTTGACCAGCGTCGCGCCCTCCACCTCGCCCAGATACGCCCGCGCGCAACCCTCGTACACGCGCAGCACCGGCGCCAGCCGGTCCAGTGCGGACCGGTGGACGTAGAGCGCGTTTGGGAGCAGCTTGCCCAGCGGCGAGTTCCGGCACGCCTCGTCGATGGCCTCCGCATCGCCTGCGAGGAACAGCAGCGCGTCGGCCCGCTCGCACGCCCGCCTGTACGTGCCGAAGAACTCGCGGATATCCCGCCGCAACCCCGCAGGCAGCTTGCCCAGCGGCGGCCGCTGGCCGAAGCGGCCCAGCGCGAGGTACACCAGCAGGTCGTCCGTCCGCCGTCGCCGGACCTCGGCCCAGCCGGGCAACGGCATCACCCGCTTGACCAGCGCCAGCGCCCGGCCGGCGGACCCGAACTTCGCGGCGATCGCCGGATAGCCGTCGTACTCGTCCGCTTCCGGCAGTCGGCCAAGCTCCAGCACGCGCGAAATGAACGGTTCGAGGACGTCGCGGTTCTGGTCGAACTTCAGTTCGGAGAACGTCTTTCTGGGCGCGGCCGCGGCGCGTTGATAGCGCCTGGCCAGCACCTGCTGCCGCAGCGTCTCGTCTTTGAACAGGTAGTACACGCCCAGGCTGGCCGGCACGGCCTCGGCGCCGAGTTGCGATTCGAGGTACTGCTTCAGTTCGGCCTGCGTATAATACTTCTGGAACGTGCCCATTCCGGTGACAATGCCGTCGCCGAACTCGATGGTGGCGTAGCCGCGTCCTTCGACGTTCACCCGCGCGGCCACCACGAGCATTCTCGTCGCCAGCTTCCACGCTTCCGCCAGCACTTCTTGCCGTTCCCGCGGGCATTCGATCACGTTGAGCACATAGCCCAGGTTGACAATCTCGGCGCCCGTACGCGGCTCGTGCGGGCGGAGCGCCGGGTCCCACCCGCCAGCCGCCACCCCCCGCTCCCCCAGCAGTTCCACATCTTCGCCATACCCGCAGCCGTAGTCGAAGAACGACCGCCCCGGCCCCACCAGTTCGTCCCGCAGCAAGCACTTTACCGCCAAGGAGAACCCTTTCCGCCGTATCGCCGTCTTGTGCCGCTCAATCCGAGACGGCGGCGCGTCGCTACGGGCCGCTTTTCGCGACACCGACAGCCACGATTCTGGGATCATTCAAGTGACCCTCCCCGTTTGGGTGACATTCGGCTTCGATCGAGGAAAGGACATGCCCGATAACCGTTGTTCAGTTCTCAGCCAGCTTTTGATACCGCTTAGCCATCATTAAACGGCCTTGGAAGAGAAGTGGCAACCACGCCTGACGCGCGAGAGGGCACATCTCACAGCCGTGAATGTGCGATGGAAGCTGCGCGATAACGGCGCAGTAGCCTGGCCACATTTCTTTTCTGAATGGCCTCAGCAACCATCACTCCAAGTGTCGCCCGCCCAAGCTACGGTTCTAATTCACCGAGCAATTCCAGCGCACTGCGGTCCAACCCCTCCAGCCCAGCAGGGGTTTCGCGTTGGGATGTCCGGAACTGTTGGATCAAGGCCAAGAGATTGTCGAGCACATCCCCAGGCGTGTCCCTAACATACTGGTTGAGATACTCGAAGCCACCGGCCGCGTACTCTTCGAAGATAGTTGCAAGATCATCGTTCTGTGCAGCGTCCGAGTCAAGCACCGCGAGGTCTCTCTTCACTGCGAGCGCGAGAGCATTGATGAAGGCGTCATCTCTGTTCTTTTCAAAAATGCTCCAGCGGATGCCCTCGCCGCCCGCGTCCAAGGCTTGTCGTGAGTCGTAGCGGTAGCCGACTGCTGCCGCAAACATCATGGCTGCTTGTTTGGTCTCGAACACCCCTTCTTCAAGGAGCATCTCGATGAATGCATCGTTCCGCTTCGCTGGTTTGATACGGCGTGGTTCTGTCATCGGGAAGCCTCCACAAACGTAGTTCGTTCATAGCCGTCGTCGGATTGCACCACGTAAGGATACGGGGTGCCCTGAAGTTCAATCTCGCATGGCCGATTCTTCGGGGTTTCGCACCGCAGAATCCATTGCTTTCCGATGAAGGGTTGCAGTTCCTCTTCTACCTCTCGCCGCCATTGCGTTTCAGACACGAGCAGAATGATCTGTGGCGACAGTGTCCGAATCCACTTTGCGACATCCCGCCTGTACTCGACTTCCAGGCTTCCGAACGCTGAGTCGATGACAAGGGGATAGAGGCCACCCCGGAAAAGACTGCTTCCCACCTTGGCCTTCTCCGCAGTCTGTCTAGCCTTGGAACCGAGCGCACCGACAAACGCTAGACTAAGCACCTGCTTCTCGCCCGTCGATGCGCCGCGCACGATCACTTCTTCTCCGCCGATGTCCTTTGTTAGTGAGAGTCGAAAGCCTTCCCGCAGTCTCGCGCGGTAGTCCTTAATGGATATCCGGCTCCAGATCTCTTCAAGCTGCTTTGCCAAATCCTCATGCAATTCACTGTAGCGAAGCTGCCGGATCTTCTTCAGCGCTTCCACGACGTTCGACACAGCGGTCAACCGGACTTGCGCCAACCTTCCTTCTGCGTCCGCTCGCTCGAACCCTCGCAGTTGCTGTTTCTTTTCGGAGATCTGTCCGTCGAGTTCCTCCAGGCGACGGCGCGCATCGTGGTTCTTGAGCTTGATGGCATCCATCTCCGAATTGATCTGCCGTCGTCGTCGCTCTAACCGCTCTGGATCTTCGCCCTCACTCCGGTCGCCGATCTTCACTGAAAGCTCATCCAGAAGCTCGCGCACGCGACGCAACTCTGCGAAAAGCTCACTTCGCTTAGCCTGCAGCCGATCGAGTTCCACAGAGCAGTCTTCTGCGCGTTTGTCATAAGAGTTAAGCTCCGCCTTAGTCGTCGTCGTAACCGCCTCCAGTTGCTCGGATGATGTGCGGTTGCGCCAGCAATCAACGTTCTGGTACTCCTGCGATCCAGGATCGAGAGTGCGACCACAAATGCACTTGCATGTATCGAGCAAGTCCTGTACGAATTGCCGCTTGATTGGCCCTGGAATCTCCCCTTTTTGGCGTGCCTGTTCCAAAATGTCTTTCGCTTGGCGAACAACGTCGGGCACTAGGATAAGGTAACCGCTGCGAGAAAAGGTGCGAGCGAGGTCCACCTTCCTATCTTTGAGGTCGCCTTTGATCGTTTTCTCCCGTTCTTCCGCAGCTTTTCTCTGCGCCTGCAGTCTCGCCAAGTCCGGCATCGTTGCGAGTTTGGCGTCGATGGCCTCCAATTCTGTCTGTAAGCTGGTCAGGTTGCGCTCTTCCTGCTTCATCTCCTCGGCAAGCTTCTCCCGGGCTACGCCGAGTTGTTCATACTGCCGTTGAACGACCTCCCCCTCTTCGCCGGCGTGCTTTGCCACGATCTGCTGCAGCCTGCGCGTGGGTTCTCCGTCGAGGTGCGTGATGGCCCGGTCGAATACCTCGATGTCTAGCAGCGTCCGAACGCCTTCCTCAATCTGCTCGTAGGCGTCCGCTCTGGCAAGGCGTTCGATCCGCTCGCCGTTGAAGAAGAAGAAGGGCTGGAGCCGCGGCGGGAGCATGCGCTCCAGTACAACTTGCGGATTACTCGGTTCCTGGACCTCGCCTGTGTCGTCAATGTAACGCACGCTGACTCTTCCGGGATCCACAACCCGCCGGGTACCATCATCTGCTTTCTCGATTAGCATCGAGCGTTCGCACGTGTACTTCATGGTCCGTTCGCGAAAGACAGCGCGGACGGCCATCTTCATGCGATCACCAGGCCGAAGCTGTGAGTAGGTTGCTTCCGTTTCCAGATGATCCGCGCCTTCGAAATCCGGTGAGCACTGTCCGTAGAGCAACCAAGTGAAGGCGTTCAGCACGGTAGTCTTGCCCGATCCATTGAACCCGTGGATGACCGTCACGTTCTTCTGGCTATCCGTCGCGAACACTAAAGTTTGGCTGCCGGAAAACTGGCGAAAATCTTGCAGTGTCAATTCTTCAAAGATCATCGAATTGTCTCCGTAACGACTTTCCATAGGTCATCGTTAATGCCGCGTGGTTTCTGCATGTAAAGCTTTTCGCGCTCCGCGTCGATCACTCCCGACAGGAGCTTGCGCTCGTCCTGTGTCAACGACTGCAGGATCTCTCGGATCTTGGTCTGTGTTTCGATGCTACGATTCTCCATGGTCGCCCTCCACTTGGTAATCAAGAAGTCCCAGTTGATCGCGAAGTGGCAGGAGCCTTCCTACAGCCTCCGGCCCGTTCACGGCCAAGGATGCAAATTCGTAAATCCGTTCAAGTTCCCGCGAAAAGAGCCGTCGCGTGACGCTGAAGAGACCGTCCGTCTGCCTCATCGCTTCCACTGGTGGTTCGATGATGAAGTCATATATCTCAGCAAAGTCCTTCCCAGGCGCGCGCCGCAATATCCTTCCCCGGCGTTGAATGAACTGACGTGGGTTGGTACTGCTGGCCAGAAGGAAGGCACGACGTACTTCCGGGATATCCACACCCTCGTCGAGGCAGCGGATGGCGACTAGCGCCTGTACTGTGCCCTCCCTAAATTGCTGGCGCAGCTTCGTGCGTTTTGTGAGAGGCGTATCTGCCACATACCGTGCCACTCGCATTCCGAGCCCCTTTCCCAGGGCGGTAACCACGGCGTCGATGTGTCGGACAATCGACGCATCCGTAGCTGTTTCCACTGTACCGTCCCCGCAGTAGACAAGGTTGTGTTCGGTGTGGATGAGCGATGCAATTGTCTCTGTCAACTTGGGGATCTTGCCTTTGGCCGTCGCGAGTAGCCGGGCCCGCTTGATCAGAAGGCTCTGCAGCATTGGCGAGTCCTCCGCGTCCTCCCCCACTGCCAAGAGCCGCCCGATCCGCCGGGTTAGCTCTAGGTAGTCATCGAACTCCGAGTCGGCAAGTTGCACGAGAATGGGGTGGTAAAAATACTTACACAGCACTCCATCGGCAAGTGCCTGTTCAAGCGGATAGCGGAAGATGTCCTCACCGAAGTACTCCCGGATGGCGCGAGTGCCGCTCGCGTCGTACTTCCGTTCTGGCGTAGCTGAGAGCCCAAGCCTAAACGGCATTGACGGCGGCAGTTGCAGTCGTACGGTCTCCGCACCAAGGTTATGTACTTCGTCGGCAATGAGCAGCGTTCGACCCGGAGCACGCTGCAGCACAGTCTGAAAGGCCTTCGACGCGAAGGTCGCGTTCGACACGACGATACTGGCCAGCTGTCGTTTCCCTGACGACAGGCTGAAAAGGATTGACGATAGAGGCTCGTACCATTGCTGCTGATTGATGGCGCAGAGGACGGGACTCAGCCCGAAGCGATCCGCTTCCTCCATCCACTGCGCAGCCAAATGCAGGAACGGACAAATAATTACGATAAGGATCGGACCACCGAGCGACTCGTAGAGCTTCGCCGAAAGGGCGAGGGCCGTGATTGTCTTACCGCTCCCAGTTGCCATCGCAAGCACACCGCGCCCCTTGTTACGAAACCACGCTCGAATTGCGCTCCTCTGATGATCGCGCAATCGGATGTCCGAGGGTATCCGAAGAAACTCCTCGACGTTGGGAATACGTCCGACCTGCGTGACGTCTGCCATGCGATCGAGCCTGTCCGTGCTGACGGTGGGGAGTTGTTGCCAATCGGGCCGAGCTAGCAAGAGGCCCAGGTTTGCCGCCCGTGGAAAAGGGTGGACTTCAACGCCTTCCGTCTCGTCCCGCCACAGTGACTCGAAGTGGCGAATCTTCTCGAGTGCGCGCCGCTGTTCGTCCGCGTTCCAGGAACGGAAGATATCCACAGATTCGAAGTTCGCTTCCAGCGCCGAGAGGGTCTCATTCGCCGATCCCGAGAAGGTGACCGCCTGTCCCTCCGAGTCCCCGAAAACCCCCAGCTTCTCGTGGTAAAGGTGGTTTGATTGGCTTCCGGTCAGTACGGCAATTTGCAGATCAATCAGCCCCGCAGCAACGAGCCAGGCGAGGACCTTGCGCATTCCTCGTAGCACACAGCTGCGATCCCCATCGAGCAAGGCCAAACAAGGGTCTCGCAGCAATGCTGGTCGATCCCGGTATCCTCGCAGAACGGCGTCAATGTCTTCGCGGTCCAAGATTGGCGAGCATACAACGCGCATTACGCCGCGTCGATCGAAGAACTCCCGAAAACTGTCGGGACACGCCGCTAGGGACCCGCTGGAGAAGAAACCGACAGCTCGGTCGAGACTCACGCTCAGCGGGAGGCACCGCGCGTAGAGGTCACGTGCTAACACGGTTTCGTGGCTGCGATATTCAAAACGGAGCAACAACGTCTTCAGTCCCACGTCTCTCGAGTTCCCCATGATGTGTGCCAGATCATCTCCGTGCGGCGATCGTCCCCTTTCACATGAGCCCCTGAATCTTTCTCACGAGGTCGTCGATATCGTTGTCGCGATCAATAGTACCCGACAATCCCTCGCGATTTGCACGCGCCCCCGCGTTCTCGTCAGGAGACCCATTCTTGCCGACCGACGAGGGCAGAGTCCCTCTCAGTGATTCGAGCCACCGCCGGATATCGTCTTTGCTTCGCCCTTCGCGCACGGTACGTCCGCCTAGCCGTCGGCGCAATTCCTGAACGGTTGTTGTACAACCCGTTACGTAGTCCAAACCCAGAACTTCATTCATTACCGTGCGCAGCAGGGCAAATTGATCCTCGGCATTCGAGGCCAGCAACAAAGCGCACAGATTATCAAGCAGGTAGCAGCACTCTCCCCAACGAACATGGAACACCTCCCTTGCCCGGCCGGTCAACTGTCCAATCCGCGCCTTCGTGAGGCCGAACGCCCTTGCAACCTCCTCGAGCGATTCCCTCATGCTGGAAAGTCCGAGTCGCCTCTCAACCATCTCCCGCGTCTCTGGGCCCAGGTCGATGTCAAGTTGCGATAGAAGTCTCTCAACGAAGCAATGCTTCATCTCTGCCATATCGGGGATTCGCTTCTCGCCTAGAACGCGTTCGATCCAAGCACTGACGTCTCGGACGGGCGCGGACATGACGTGAATCTTCAAATGTGAATCTCCTGGAATGCTGCCGAGGGACGCTACCATGGACCGAAACACGTCGGCGACGAGCCGCACTCTGAGATTGCCGTGCCCAGGCAGTCGCGTGAGTTCGCAGAGCCTTCGTTCCGTGTAGTCCCGCACCCTCCTCTGCCAGAGACTCCGTGGCAGGTGTCGCAACGTCGGCGCAAGTCGGCCAAGAGCGTAGTCGTCCAAGTGGTGCCTCTTGGCGACCTCGCAACACGCCTGCCAGCAGTCCTCGGTTAAGGGGAGCGAGGTTGAGGCATTCGCGTGCGTGTTTGACGCTCTTCGCATGGGGTCAGGACATATATCGGACGCAGTAAACTGCGATGCTGTGGATCGAGGCTCTTCGATCTCGCGATGGGCCTCCGGCGCCTCATCGGAGATCAGTTCCCGCACTGCGTCGACGTCGAGAACATCTGCTTGCTCCATAACCTTCAGCTGCTCCCGCAGCCCGAGGGAGAGGAACGAAGAATTGAAGGCGCGCATGCTCAGTCGATCGAGGACACCAAAGCGGTGTTTTCGCTGAAGACTCAGGGCGAACCGGCTGAGCGGTTGGCCAGAGAACTGGGATCGGCGAGGGAGGCACGCAATACCCCCTTTGGGATTGAGTAGAATGTCGAGCCGCTCTGGGTAGAGGCTTCTCATACCTGAAGCCTCTCGCGCCGACGTTTTACCCGGACTAGGCTTGTCTGGGGTCTGATTGTAGAGCCGGAATGCGCCGTTTGAATCAACGACGACATCCGGAGCCAAACATCCGTGCAAATAGAGGACTATGTCTGTCGGTTCTAACCGACGCCCGTTGACCCGGTGCAGGCGAGAGGCGATGCTGATGGGCGTCATCGACTCGCCCGAGGAAGAGAGCACGGCGAGGATCTCCTGCGCGACGGTGTCTTTAATGCTAACACTCATGGCGAGAGGGGCGACGCCCCGACTTGCGCGGCTCGCGACTGGTTTCTCCAAGGTGGCGAAGCGTGTGCGTGGCGTACCACCCCCCCAAGGCGACCGTCCCCAAACAAGAACACACACCACTGAGGGGTGTTGATCCACCACCTCGGATCGACGCATTTCTTTTGGACTTCTGTATCTAACGCGGGCAGGGCCCAGTATGCCCGACAACCACCGTTTGGGGATCTTACAGCCCCGCAGCCACTCCCAACGCGGGGCGATCGACACGCAGATTCATAGCCTAGATGGGAGGGAATGGAAAGTCAAGGGGGTGGATGCATGAAGGGACGGGCAAGCCGTCCTTCCGACTCTTCGCGCGGCCCGCGTTCTGCACCTAGGGCCGCCAGTGGGCTGCGTGGATCAGCCCGAATGAAGCAAGCCGCCCTACATTTGGCTAAGACGATCGCACTTTGCTGCGGTAGGAGAATTCGTGCTCACGGGCGGCCTGAGCGTGCAACCGGGCGAGCGATCCCTCCTGCAGCGTTGCTCGTCAAGCAAGGAGACTACCGAATCGCACCTGCCTTCAGTTCACAAACCGCGTCTACCAACGGCATTGTTTCAATTACTGCGACTCCCTCTCCCCAGGACATGCGCACAGACGATTCAATTGCCTCTTGCTCAAGGCCCATGGCTGTCAGCACATGGCTAGGTGTGTAACTCGATGACGTACACGCCGACCCGTTCGAGATTGCCATTGTCGACTTCAGTGCTACCATCAATGCCTCGCTGTCTACGCCGGGGAAGCTTATATTGATAACGTGTGATTGTGTACGCCCAGGTTCCCCGTTCAGATGATGGTCGATTCCCTCCAAGCCCCTGAGAAACGCGTCCTTTATTGCCGCTGCCCGCGCTTCTCGGTCTTTGTGTTCCTTGTATGCGAGGTCCGACGCCACTCCCAGCCCGACAATCAGTGCGACGGGTAGGGTACCTGGTCTCAAGCCTCGTTCCTGGCCTCCTCCAAACGCCACTGACGCAAGGCGATGCTCTGTCCGCCGTCGCACACACAGCGCACCGATACCTTGCGGCGCGTAGACCTTGTGTCCGCTGATCGAAATCGCGTCACACGGCGTGGCCCGAAGTCCGTCTACTTCTTTCCCGAACGTCTGCGCCGCATCCGTATGGAAGAAGACGCCCTTCTCCCGCAACGCCCTTCCAATCTCGCTGATTGGCTGCAACACGCCCGTTTCGTTGTTGGCATGCATCACCGATACAAGCAGCGTATCGGCGCGTACTCGTTCCAGTACTGCATCCGGTTCCACGTAACCCCCACGCGTCACGGGAGCGAGTTCAACCTCGAATCCTCGTCCCTTAAGGTGCTCCAACGGTTCCAGCACGGCTTTATGCTCGATTGC
This sequence comes from Thermoguttaceae bacterium, assembly GCA_034005525.1. Lineage (GTDB taxonomy): Bacteria > Planctomycetota > Planctomycetia > Pirellulales > Thermoguttaceae > PWXP01. Next base: position 76,227 of record JAVEUP010000009.1, read on the forward strand.
GGTTGACACGATGTGCCGCCGCCCGTCGCTCTCCCCGTTTCTCGCCATCCCGAGGATTGCGAGGTTGTTGCTCTCCGTCGCTCCGCTCGTGAATACGATCTCTTCGGGTTTCGCGCCGACCACCGCGGCAACCTGTTCGCGAGCCCTTTCCACGGCGGCTTTTGCCCGCTGGCCGTAGCTGTGCGAGCGGCTGCCCGCGTTCCCCGGTTCGAGGAACCAGGGCATCATAGCGTCCAGCACGCGCGGATCGAGTGGCGTCGTCGCGTTGTAATCCAGGTAGAGCAGCTTCCTCTGTTTGCCCATGAAAGCTCCTATTCCTTTCCGTCGAGTCGCTTTGCGCCGTGAACATGCTTGCTCACTCGAACAAGAGCGCGAACCCGTGGATCACTCTGCGGAAGGGGGATCGCGACTTCGTAGTCTCCAACGTAGCCCCACACACAGGCTCCATCCTCGTCCGGGAAGCGGTCGACGCGCGCCACTGCCATATTTACCATAATCATGGGCGGCTTCAATGGGTCGAATTGAAGCGATTGAGACTTCGCCATCAGCAATGTCCTCCAGAAGGGTTCAGGTTAGAAATACACGCTGATTCTACCATTGACAGACCGGAAGTCAAGTGGTAAGATCATTGTATGGCAATAATGACATACACGCGACAAGGAAAGAGAGGTGCGACAAATGGCCGGCTTTGAGTACATATTTCCAGCCATTCGGGGGATGCAGGCCGGGCGAGAGTACTATACCTCCATGTGCCCGCTGAGGCTCATCCCTCGTATCTTCCTCTTCGATGAAGAGGAATTGAAGCCGGAACTGCGGGCGCAGCGCGTGCTCAATCGGCAACGCATCCCGGAAATGACCAGGTATATCCTCGGCAACCCGAAGGGATACACGTTCTCTTCGCTGACGGCCTCCATCGACGGAAAGGTTACGTTTGACCCCATCGGTGAGATCGATGCCGAGAGGAACGTTGGGCGCCTGCATATTCCCATGAGTTGCCGGTTCGTCATCAACGACGGGCAGCATCGACGCGCTGCAATCGAAGAAGCGCTTAAGGAGAACCCGGACTTGGGCGATGAGACGATTTCCGTGGTATTCTTCCTGGACGTGGGGCTCAAACGCTGTCAGCAGATGTTTGCTGATCTGAACCGGTTCGCCATCCGGACAACCACTTCTCTTGGGCTGCTGTACGACCACCGCGACGAGCGGGCCCTGGTTGCCAAGATGGTCATGCAACGCGTGCCGGTGTTCGCGGGACTCACTGAGACCGAGCGCAGCAGTGTCTCTAACCGCTCGCTGAAGCTCTTCACGCTAAGCGGAATCTACAACGCCACAAAGCTCCTGCTCTCCGGAATGGAGCTGGAGACCGTGGAGCAGAAGGCGGACGTCGCGGTCGAATTCTGGATCGAGGTTTCGCAGCATATCCCCGATTGGCAGTTGGCCAAGGACCGCCGCGTGACGACCGCCGAATTGCGCCGCGATTACGTCCACGCCCACACGCTCGCGCTTGCCGCATTGGCGCGGGCTGGAAATACGTTATTATCGAACCATCCGAAGGCTTGGAAAGCCAAGCTGCGAAAGCTGTCGAGCTTGGACTGGGCACGTGCACGTAGCGACCAATGGGAGGGGCGAGCCATGAATGCAGGCCGACTTTCCAAGCGAAATGTCAACATAACCCTTACAGGTAACCTGATCAAAAGACATCTTGGCCTCCCCCTCTCCGGGGAGGAGCGCCAAGTGGAAGACCAATTCACAAGGAGCAAGAATGGCCGGCGCCGTAGGAACCGCCAGGAACGGTAAATCTGCCTTCGCAGAACTAGGGATGGGCAGCGCCGTCAAGAATCTGTGTGAGGAAATTCGCGAACTCTACCTGCTCGACGCAATCCCCTGGGTCATTGGGTATAGCGGCGGTAAGGATTCGACGGCCATCCTGCAACTCGTTTGGTTGGCCGTCCGGGATTTGCCGCCCGAGCAGCGGCAGAAGCCCATTCACGTTATCTCGACCGATACGCTGGTCGAGCAACCGGTCGTCGCGGCCTGGGTCGATGCCTCCCATGCCAGGATGCGCGTGGCCGCGCAGGAGCAAGGGCTCCCGGTTGTCCCTCACAAGCTGATACCTGACACGAAGGACACCTTTTGGGTAAACCTCATCGGCCGGGGGTACCCGGCGCCGCGGAAGCTGTTTCGGTGGTGTACGGAGCGGATGAAGATTCATCCGTCGAACAGGTTCATCCGCGACGTGGTCCGGCAGCATGGTGAGGCGATTCTGGTGCTGGGTACCCGCAAGAAGGAAAGCCAGCGCCGCCAGGTTACCATGACGAAACACGAGGGAAGCCGTGCCCGCCGGTTCGCCGAGCCGCGTGCCCGGCTGACGCCGAACGCGAAGCTGCCGAACTCGCTCGTCTACACGCCGATCGAGGACTGGTCGAACGACGACGTGTGGCTGTTCCTCATGCAGGTGAAGAATCCGTGGGGCTATACCAATAAGTCGCTGTTGACCATGTACCAGGGTGCTACGGAAGACGGCGAGTGCCCGCTGGTAGTGGACAGTTCCACGCCAAGCTGCGGCGATAGCCGTTTCGGCTGCTGGGTGTGCACGGTGGTCGATAAGGACCGCTCAATGGAGGCGATGATCAAGAACGATGACGAGAAGATATGGATGACGCCCCTGCTGGAACTGCGCAATGAGCTGGGCGATTTCTCACTCGACCGCACCCGGCGCGATTACCGCCGCATGGACGGCCGGGTGCATCTGTTTTCGGAGAACCGGTTCCTGGTGCGGGGGCCGTACCGCAAGAAGTGGCGAGAGCACTGGCTCCGGCGCGTGCTGGAAGCGCAGATGCTCGCGCGGCGCCTCGGACCGCCGGAGGTGCAGGACCTCGAACTGATCTCCCTGCCCGAACTGCACGAGATACGCCGCATTTGGCTCTATGAAAAGCGCCAGTTCGATGACACCGTGCCGACCATTTACGAGGAAGCCACCGGACGGCCGTTCCCGAAAGCGACGTCCGACGACGGGCTGCTTCGCCGCGATGATTGGTCCATTCTCGAGGAGACGTGTGGAGGGGACGAGGAGTTCTTCGAACTCCAGGCGCAGCTTTTGGACATCGAACGCGAATATCGGGGCATGGCCCGCCGTGCGGGCATCTTCGAGGCGCTCGAGGAGCGGTTTCGCGCGTATCAATACGGCGGCGAGGACGACGCAATTGCCATCCGCAAGGACCAGGAATCACGCCGAAACGACAGCATGAAGCCCGATGACGCCGATTCGACCGATTTGCAGCCTTATCTGTTCAAGGTCGCCGATCCTGATCCCGCCGAAGCAGCGACGTCGCCATGATACTCGAGAAGCTTACGCTCGACAACTTCGGGCTGTACCGCGGTGAGCAATCGCTCAACCTGGCGCCCGATTCGCAGAATGGGAACCGGTTGCCCATCGTCCTCTTCGGCGGCATCAATGGCGGGGGCAAGACGACGTTGCTGGACGCCGTCAAGCTTGTGCTCTACGGCTCGCGCGGCAACTACTCGAAGCGGTCGAGCATTGCGTACGACGAATTCCTCCGCGGTTCGGTCAATCGCGATGTGCCGCTGAGTACCGGGGCGTCGGTCACGCTTGCGTTTCGCATTACGCTCGACGGTGAGGAGCATGCGTACGAGGTCCGCCGCGCATGGTATCAACGTGGCCGGACACTCCGCGAGCGCACGTTCGTGTCGAAAGACGGCGAGCCCGACACCTACCTGGCCGACCATTGGACCGATTTTGTCGAAGAAGCCATCCCGCTGGGTGTTTCGCAACTGTTCTTCTTCGACGCGGAGCAAGTCCGGTTCCTGGCCGATGACGATACGGCCCAGGCTTCGCTCGGCGGCGCGATCAAATCGCTGCTTGGGCTCGATCTGGCCGAGCGGCTGATTACGGATGCCGCCGTCCTGGAATCGCGGTTTTCCGTGCAGACCGCAGGCGTGGATGACGACCCGGCCGTTGCCGGCTTCCAGGCTGAGATCGAGGCGCTGGTGGACGAACTGGTCAACAAGAAGGCCGAGCGTGCCGGCCTGGAGAACAACCGCCAACGGGCCGAAAACGCTCAGGCCGAGGCGGAAGAGGCCTTTGCGGCCATTGGCGGCAAGCATTGGCAGCAGCGGGATGCGCGCCGGCTGGCCCTTTCCGAACTGGTGAACCGGCGCGGCGCGATCGAGTCGGAGCTTGTGCAGCTTGCCGCCGGAGCGCTGCCCCTGTGCCTCATTCCCGAGGCGCTGGACCGCGTTCGCGAGCAAGACTTGCGCGAGAAGCAGGCGGCCGAACATGCCGTGGTTCAGGATATTCTTGCCCAGCGCGACGCCCGCGTTCTGGAATCGCTCGCGGAGCTTGGCGTTGCGAACGCTGCGGTCAAGACAGTCCGCAAAGTGCTCGACGCCGACCGGCGCGCCCGGCGCAAGGAAAGCGACGTTCCCAAATGGGTGTGCTTCTCCGATGCAGCCCGCGGCCAGTTGCACGTTCTGCGCGATACGCAGATGAGCCAATTGCAGGAGCACGTCGCGAAGCTGTTGGGGCAACTCGAGGCGATTGTCCGCGACGTCGAGTCGGCGGAGCATTCCCTGGCGGCGATTCCCGACGACGCCGACGTGGCGGAGTACGTACGGCGGTTGCAGGAAACCACGAAGGAACTGGCGGTGCTCAATGACCGTGCGGCACGCCTGGACGGGGAGATTGCGGCCATGCAGACGCAGCGCGACGGCTTGCAGCAGAAGCTGCTTGCCCGCAGGCGCGAGCGGGTGGAACTCGAACTTGCCAACGAGCAGGCGGCGCGTATGGTCAAGGTGGCCGTTCGTACGCAGGACACGATGCGGAAGTTCCTGGCGCGGGCGACGGCGGCGAAGATCGACCGGCTGTCGCACCGGGTGACGGAGTCGTTCCGGTTCCTGCTGCGGAAGAAGACGCTGGTCGATCACGTGCAGATCGACCCGGCGACCTTTGCCATCGCACTGTTCGATGCGAAGGGGCGGTCGATTCCAAAGCAACGCCTTTCGGAGGGCGAGAAGCAGGTGTTCGCCATCTCGGTACTGTGGGGGCTGGCGCAGGCGTCGCCCCGGCCGCTGCCGGCGATTATCGATACGCCCATGGCACGACTCGATTCGGAGCACCGCCAGCACCTCGTGGAGCGGTACTTTCCGAACGCCAGCCACCAGGTGATCATCCTATCGACCGATACGGAGGTCGACCAAGACTTCTACGCGCAATTGCAGCCGCACATCGCCAGGGCATATCACCTGGACTACGACGAACGTACGAGGGTCACCTGCGCCCGCGAAGGATATTTTTGGGAGCCGAAGGCCGGCAACGCCGGCAAACGAAAGCAGCCGCGATGATCAAGCAGATTCGACTATCGGCCCAAGCCCGCGATCAGTTGATCCGGCTGAAGACGCGTACGGGGATCGGGCAGTGGAACATTCTTTGCCGGTGGGCGTTGTGCGTGTCGCTGCGCGAGCCGACGCCGCCGTCGCCCATCGACGTGCCGGCCGATAGCAACGTGGAAATGACGTGGCTGGTGTTCGCAGGCGAATACCACGAGCTGTACCTGGCACTGCTGAAAGAACGATGCCTGCGGGATGGGGTGGAGGCGACGGATAAGGAACTGAACCGGCAGTTCCGCCTGCATTTGCATCGCGGGATTGCTTATCTCGCGAGCCCGAATACGGTACGGTCGATCGGGGATTTGATGCGGGTAGCTGGCCAGTCATGAAACCGGCCGGGGCAGGTGTCAGGTGTCAGGTGTCAGGTGTCAGGGGCAGAGGGGCAGAGGGGCAGAGGGGAAGAGGGGAGGAAGGGGAAGGGACGCCGTACGGAGCTTTCGTGGTCGGTATGCCTCTCGGCCCCGCACCCCGCGCCTGCCTCCCTATCTTTCTGTCCCCATTTTTCTGTCACCACCAACCACCAACTAGCAACCACCAACTAGCAACCACCAACTAGCAACTAACAACTAGCAACTAGCAACTAACAACTAGCAACTAACAACTAGCAACCATCCCCCCTGGCCTCTTTTTGCGTCTTGCAATCCGGCGCCCCATCGGATATGCTTACCGATGTGTACGTATGTATAGATTCCCGCCAGCAACCAGCAACCGTTCCTCTGGGGGGGCGAATGTGAAAAACGCGAGAATTGACCCCCAAAAAACACGAGGCCAGTACGACGGGCTGGTGGGGGGGCATTGCCGCCTTGCTGGAACAGTCCCGTTGCAGCTCGGCCCGCACGATCAACAGCATTCTGACGGCCACCTACGGGGAAATCGGCCGGCGGATCGTCGAATTCGAGCAAGGGGGCGAGGCGCGGGGTCTCTTCCGTTTCTAGGTGCAGACAGCCTTTCTTCCAGGGACGGCACAGCGGCGTGTGCCTACTACATTGACGTGTGAAGGACGACACAGCGGGATGTGCCTGCTACATTGACGGTACGGCGGCGTGTGGCGGCTACATTGGTACGGCCGGCATCTGGAAACGGAAGAGCTATTATGGAATCGGCTCTCCGCGAGAGGTGATGGATACCCGGGCGCGGGGCGCGGGTGATGGGGGCCCTTGGCAGGTGAACTCAAGCTGGTTGTCGCCTTCAGCGAGCTGCGGTAGTTGGCCGTCAAGCGGCACTTCCTTGAGCGGCTCGCCGGCGGGACCGTAGAGCCGGACGTCGCCCGCGGGACAGGCTTCCAGGTAGCTGCCGCTGGGAATCTCGACGGGGAACTCGACCGACGCGCCACCGATGGTCAACCGCGGGTTTACAAGTGAAACGGGCAGAAGCGGCAACGCACGGACGGGCCGCAAGTCCACCGCGATGGAATCCTCCGGCGGCAGATGGTTGCACCAAATCGTGAGCGATTCGACGGCCGCGTAGTTGACCGACTCGCGGTATACGTGATATCCGCCGTAGTAAGGCCAGGCATAGTCGGTGAAGCGTTCGGCGTCGGGCTCGATCAGCTCGAAGTAACGCCATCCTTCAAAATCGACGACGACGTAATGCTCGCCCCTGGCCCCGGTAATATGGTGCGGGCTTTGCACCTGGAAGTTCAGCACCTGCCCCTTGCCGTCGCCCCGCACCCAAACACCCAGGCCCTGGTGCGGGCGGAGGTCGAGCGGCGGGTTGAACGTCTTCTTGAAGCTTGCCCACGTTCCGCGGCGCTCCTTGCCGGCGTTGGCGGCCGTCAGGCGGCCGACGATTTCCCCGCCGTCGGCGACCGGTTCCAGGCTTGCCGTGACCGCCGGCGCGGTTGCGCGCTCGGGGAACTCGCCGGGCGCGTCGAAGCGGGCCAGCGTCGGGTTGTCGTCGGCGTCGTAGGGACCGGCGGCCATCAGGGCCTCGATCCGGACGGACGGCGGCTGAGATTCGTGAGGGTTCGTGAACGTCCAGCGGTTGCTCCGCTCGTCGCTGCCGCCGACCTTGTGCCGGAGCATGTCGACCGGCCGGAACCGCCATTGGTCGGCGCCGGCCTGCTCCAGGGTGAACTCGGCGCCCGGCTCGCGGAGCCGCGCCTTGACGTCCTCGGAAAAATAGCCTGCGTGGCGCAACTGTTCGTACTGCTTGACGATGGCGGCCAGCCGCTGGTGGCCGAGCAGTGCGGGGTTGTAGCCCATCAGCGAGAGGCCGGAATCGGTTCCGAGGGCCTTGCCGCACCAGTATTCGATGTCGTCGGGGAACGTGGGCTCGCCGTGCGGCGGCTGCCAGGTCTTGAACGCCCACCAGCCCAGATGAGTCGGCAGGAACATCCGGTCGATATGCCGATTCGAAATGACGTGCTGGTCGATGAACCGTTTGTGCGCCCGGTTGGGATGGTCCCATGCACCGTGCCGGGACCGCAATACCCACAGATGGTGGTGGAAGGTGCTGTACTCCATGGCAGCCGGCCGTTCGAGCCGCTTCCACAACTCCCACACGAACTTTGTGCCGTAGTGCCACGAGCTCTCCCGCCCGCCGAGCGTATGTAGCCGTTCACGGTCCGAGGGTGCGACAGGCACCCCAATAGAACGGCAAGCACTTGGCTTGTAACATACGGGAACCGTGCTTGTCAAGTTCCCG
>JAVEUP010000113.1:0-27441 GCA_034005525.1 Thermoguttaceae bacterium
CCTATGCGAAGCGGCCGGGTTCACCCACGCGCGCACCGGCAGCGCACCGCGCGCGTGGGTGAACCGATATCAAGGGCGTCCCATAGCGTATCGCGTTCGGCAGCGCACCGCGCGCGTGGGTGAACCCGGCTGTGTCGTGACGCAAACGGCCGTCGCCGCTCGAACGTCCTGTTGGGCGCAAAGGTCCATCGACCGGCCACGAATAGCCGGAACCACCCACCCTACCAAGTCTCGAAAGTGGGGTGAGCATCCTGCTTGCCATGGGTGTGACTCCCGCAAACGCAAGCTGGAAGCTTACGCCACGTTTCACCCTGCCAAGTCTTGAAAGTGGGGTAAGCATCGTGCTTGCCATGGGCGTCACCCCCGCGAAACGCAAGCTGGAAGCTTACGCCACGTTTCACCCTGCCAAGTCTTGAAAGTGGGGTGAGCATCCTGCTTGCCATGGGTGTGACTCCCGCAAACGCAAGCTGGAAGCTTACGCCACGTTTCAGGCCACACTCTCGGGATCTGTACTGGACCAGACGGTGCTGGGAGGCGTATAATCGGCGGCTGCTGGTGGAGGCTTGGTGTGGCACTGGCTGGAGGGGTACGGCATGGCACTATCCGCTGATTCGGTAATCGAGGCGATCCCGGCAGCGTTCCGCCGGATGACGCGAACGTTGTTCGAGCCGTTCGACCTTGGCAAGTGGTTCGTCATGGGGTTCTGCGCCTGGCTGGCCAGCTTGGGCGACGGCGGGGTCAGTCCGAGTCTCAACTTCAACATCCGCGGCTCACCTCTCCAAGCTGACTTCCCGGACCTTCGCGAGTGGCTTTCGGAGTATTGGCCCGTCATCGCGCTGGTGGCGATCCTCCTGTTTCTCGCAGGTCTGGCCTTCACCCTGCTCATCCTGTGGCTGTCCTCCCGTGGCAAGTTCATGTTTCTCGACGGCGTCGTTTACAACCGCGGGGCCGTCGTCGATCCGTGGCATCGGTATCGGCAGCCTGCGAACAGCCTGTTCGGGTTTCGCGTCTTGTACGGCCTCGCCATCCTGCTCGCCCTTGCGCTCGTTGCCGCCGCGTGTCTTGGCCTGGCGTGGGTGGACATTGCCCGCGGGTCGTTCGGGCCGGCGGCCTTGGCGGCTATCCTGATCGGAGGCGCTTCGCTGCTCGCGATCATTCTGGCGGCTGGTATCATCTCGTCGCTGGTGGACGATTTCGTCGTTCCTGTCATGTACCTGCGCGGCCAGCGGGTGATGGCAGCATGGGGTATCGTTTGGCGGGAACTGGTCCAGGGGCATCTCGGGCTGGTCCTGTTGTTCTATGTCGTCAAGATTCTGCTGGCGATAGCCATTGCCGCCATCGCACTGGCCGCAATGTGTTTGACTTGCTGCCTGGCGGCACTACCATATCTTGGTACCGTCATCCTCTTGCCGCTGTTCGTCTTCGTGCGCTGCTACTCGCTCTGTTTCATAGAGCAGTACGGCCCCGAGTGGCGGGTGTTCGCGTATGAGATGATCCCGTCGTTGCCGCCCATCGCAGAGGAATAAGCTGCGAGGGGCCCCGCGGGTCGATTCACGACGTCCAACCCGAATAACTCGAACGTGCCAGCGTTCACCCCCATACAAGGCGGGGCCTTGCCCTTGCTTCCGGCCTCCCGTATGATGGTTCGTTTGCGATCAACGTGCCGCCAAATGGCTCTTCCGTTTCTAGGTGCGGTACGGGGTGGAGCGCGTGGGTGAACCCGGCTGCTGAGACAGCCGGAACCACCCACCCTACGTTTTGCCGCCAAATCTGCACCTAGAAACGGAAGAGCCCGCCCAATTAAGACGAAGGAGATCAGTCGTGTCGCAGGTGGAAACGAAGCTGCCGTATAAGGTTGCCGATATGTCGTTGGCCGAGTGGGGCCGCAAGGAAATCGAACTGGCCGAGAATGAAATGCCGGGCCTCATGGCCACCCGCGAGAAGTACGGGCCGCAGAGGCCGCTGGCCGGCGCCAGGGTGACCGGTTGCTTGCACATGACCATCCAGACGGCGGTCCTGATCGAGACGCTCCGCGAGTTGGGCGCCGAAGTGCAGTGGAGTAGCTGCAATAAGTTCTCCACTCAGGACCACGCCGCCGCCGCGATTGCCGCCACCGGAGTGCCGGTGTTCGCATGGAAAGGCGAGACCGACGAGGACTACTGGTGGTGCGTGAAACAGACGATCGTGTTCCCCGACGGCCAGGGGCTGAACCTGATTGTCGACGACGGCGGCGACGCCACGCTGATGATCCACCGCGGCTGCCAGGCCGAGGACGATCCGGAGTTGCTCGACCAGCCGACCTCGAACAACGAGCTGCGGATCATCAACCGGTTGCTCAAGGAAACGCTCGAGGAGGACCCCAGGTACTGGCACAAAATCGCCGACGGTTGGGTCGGCCTTTCCGAAGAAACGACCACCGGCGTCCACCGCTTGTATCAGATGCACGAGCGCGGCGAACTGCTCGTGCCTGCGATCAACGTGAACGACTCCGTTACCAAGAGCAAGTTCGACAACCTGTACGGATGCCGCGAGTCGCTGGCCGACGGGATCAAGCGGGCGACCGACGTGATGATTGCCGGCAAGGTGGTGGTCGTGTGCGGCTACGGCGACGTGGGCAAGGGCTGTGCCCATTCCATGCGCAGCTACGGCGCCCGCGTGATTGTGACCGAAATCGACCCCATCTGCGCCCTGCAGGCGGCCATGGAGGGTTTCGAGGTGACCACCATGGAAGAGGCCGCCTCGCGCGGGAACATTTTCGTCACCGCCACCGGCTGCTGCAATGTCATCCGGGGCGAGCACTTCGAGCGCATGCCGCACGACGCCATCGTGTGCAACATTGGGCATTTCGACATCGAGATCGACGTGGCCTACCTCGAGAATCACGCGAAGGTTACGAAGACCAACATCAAGCCGCTGGTGGACCGTTATACCTTTCCCGACGGCCATTCGGTCATCCTGCTGTCCGAAGGGCGGCTGGTGAACTTGGGCTGCGCGACGGGGCATCCGTCGTTCGTCATGTCGAACTCGTTTACCAACCAGGTGCTGGCCCAGATCGCGCTGTGGACCCAATCGGACGAGTACCCGGTTGGAGTGCACACCTTGTCAAAGGAACTCGACGAGGAGGTCGCACGATTGCACCTGGGCAAGTTGGGCGTGAAGCTTCAGCAACTCACGGCTGAGCAGGCCGAGTATCTTGGCATTTCGCCGGCGGGGCCGTTCAAGCCTGACTACTACCGGTATTGAAATGCCCGAAATCCACGCCTTTCGCGGAATCCGGTACGACCTGGGACACGTCGGCGAACTGAGCGACGTCATCGCGCCGCCGTACGATGTCATCGATCCCGCGTATCAGGAAGCCCTGTACGAGAAGCACCCGAACAACGTCGTCCGGCTCATCCTCAACCGCATCGAACCGGGCGACGACGACGAGGTGAACAACCGGTACACGCGGGCGGCCCGATTCCTGCGGCGGTGGCGGGCCGACGGTGTCTTGTTCACCGAGGCCGACCCGGCGCTCTACGTGTACCACCAGACGTTCGACCACCTTGGCGTGTCGTACACGCGCCGCGGGTTCATGGCGAGGATGCGAATCTCGCCGTTCGGCGAGGGGCTGGTCTTCCCGCACGAGCAGACCATGTCGGGCCCGAAGATGGACCGGCTGATGCTCATGACCACGTGCAAGGCGAACCTCAGCCAGATCTTCGGCCTGTACCCTGACCCGCAGACCGAGGCCCAACGGCTCCTAGACGATGCGATTGCCAAGCAGACGCCGCTGGAGGCAACCGACCGGCTCGGCGTCGTGCATCGCCTCTGGCCCGTGACCGACATTGACGTCCTGGCCAACGTAGCGGCTGTTATGGGGCCGAAGCCGGTCTTTGTGGCCGACGGGCACCACCGCTACGAGACGGCGTGCGAATACCGAGAACATCAGCGGCAGGCCGGCATGACGCCCGACCACGGCGCCAACTTCGTGCTGACCATGTTCGTGGCCATGGAAGACCCCGGCTTGATCGTGCTGCCCACGCATCGGCTGTTTCCCGGCGCCCCGGAGCTTTCGGCGGAGGAACTGGCAACCCGGCTGGGAGACCGTTTCACGTGCAACCCGGCCGGCGAAGGCCCCGCCGCGGCCCACGCCGTGTGGGAAGAAATCGAGACGCGCGACGACCAGGGCACGCTGGGGCTGTACACGGCCAAGGACCGCCGGTGGACGCTGGCCACGGTAACGCCTGCCGGCCGGGCCCGGATGGCCGAGATCGCCAAGGACCACCAGCCCGAATGGCGCGAGCTTGGCGTTGCCCTCCTGCACCGCCTGCTACTGGACGACTGCCTTGCGCCGGCTGCCGGGGACCTGCCTCAGCTCTCGCAGGCAGACGCCGACGGCATCCCACCCGCCGACCATTCGGCCGGCAGCGGGGAGCCTTCTCCATCATCGCCGAAGGAACTGCCCAGGCCCGAGTACGTCCATCGGGTCGACGAGGTCGTTTCAGGGCTTCAGACCGGCGCCTTCCCCCTGGCCGCCCTGGTCATGCCGGCCACAGTCGAGCACGTGCGCACCCTCAGCCTGATGGGCGAACGCATGCCGGCCAAGAGCACGTACTTCTTCCCCAAACTGGCCAGCGGGCTGGTGCTCAATCCGCTGGAGTAGCTGCCGATTCTTCCGCGTTTCACGTGGAACGGGTTTGCGGCGGATGCGTTGACGGGCAAAAATGGGAGTTTCACGTGAAACGGGGCGATTCGTCCATCTGAGGGCTCTCACGTTTCCAGGTGCAGGACTGCCTGACGCGTGGGTGAACCCGGATGCTGAGACATCCGGAACCACCCACCCTACGTCTTGTCACCACCGATTCGCACCCAGAAACGGAAGAGCCCACCTGAGAGTGCCGCAAACTGGCATTTCCCCGGCACCCCGCACGCCGGTACAATCCCCGCCCCGGCGTCCTGAATGCCGGGGTGCAGGGCAGGGTCGCGCCTCGATGGCCGAGTGCGCGCGGCGCCCGCGGTGTTGGCACGCCGCCCGCCGGACGGAAGCGACCGACGCCCAAGGTAGACGCTGGCATGGAGGCCGGTGGTGGTTCGCATTGTATGCGTGGCAAACCAGAAGGGAGGGGTCGGAAAGACCACGACCGCGGTCAATCTGGCCGCCGGCCTGGCACATTCCGGCGCGCATACCCTGCTGGTCGACCTCGACCCGCAGTGCAACGCGACCACCGGAATGGGCCGGCAGCCGTCGGACAGCCATCCGCTGGTAGCCTGCACGCCCATACGGCAGGGCGTTGTGGAAACGGCGGTTCCCGGGCTGGAACTCCTGCCCGGCAGCCGCAGCTTCCGCCACGTTGAACTGCTCACCCGCGACGACGAGCAGCAAGCGGACCGGCTGCGGGAACACCTTGCCCGGGGGTTCAGTGCCTACGACTTCGTCCTGCTGGACTGCCCGCCGTCGCTTGGGCAGCTCACCAAGACGGCGCTGGCCACGTCCACCGAAGTGCTCATGCCCATCCAGTGCGAATACTTCGCCATGGAGGGGCTGACGCAAATGATCGAGATCATCCGGGAGGTGATTGCCCGCGGACGGCACCAACTTCAGTTCGGCGGCATCCTGCTGACGATGTACGACCCGTCGCTGGACCTGACCAGCGAGGTGGACAAGGAGGTCCGCGAGTTTTTCGGAGAGGTAGTGTATCAGACGGTGATTCCCCGCGACGTGATGGTGGCGGAAGCGCCGAGTCATGGAAAACCGGTTCTCGACTACGCCCCGCGGTGCCGCGGTGCCTTGGCGTACGTCGAGCTTTGCATGGAGGTCATCGAAGGTGAGTCAAACTAGACGCTTGGGGCGAGGGCTGGAGGCCCTGCTTGGACAGATTCCATTACGCAGCGAACCGCAGCCGGCCGCTCCCACACTGGACGACGTGGCGCCGGCCGCGGATACTCAGCCCCTTCCACCCGATCAACTTGCGGCGACCGCCGAGCCCCACGCGCCGGCCGACCCCCAACCCGCCACGGGCGTCACGTGGGTGAGCGTCGAGCTGATCGAAAGCAACCCGGCCCAGCCCCGGCAGGAGTTCGACCCCGAAGAAATCAAGTCGTTGGCTGAGAGCATCGCCACGCACGGCGTCTTGCAGCCGGTCGTGATCCGCCGGTTCGAGGACCGCTATCAACTTGTGGCGGGCGAACGGCGTCTGCGGGCGGCGCGCGAGGCCGGCAAAGTCGACGTGCCGGTGCACATCGTCGAGGTCGACGACCGCGAATTGGCCGAGGTGGCCATCGTCGAAAACTTGCAGCGGAAAGACCTCAACCCGCTGGAAAAGGCCGCTTCCTTCCAGCGTTACCTGGAGCAATACGGCGGCACGCAGGAGGAACTGGCCCGGCGGCTGAGCATCGACCGTTCGACGGTGGCCAACCTGATTCGCCTGCTGGAACTGCCCGCGGCCGTGCAGGATGCGCTTCGCAAGGGCCGCTTGACCCAGGGCCACGCCCGGGCGTTGCTGCCGCTGGGCGACGAGCGCGAGCAGATCGAGTTCAGCGAGCGGGTGCAGCGCGAGCAATTGAACGTGCGGCAGACCGAGGCCCTGGTTCAGGAGACCATCGCCGCCGCCGACCACGAGCCGCTGAGCGTCATCGACCGCGACGGCAAATCGTCACGATCGCGTCCGATCCGCAGCGAGCACGTCCGTTCGCTGGAGCAGGAGTTGAAGGCGGCGCTCGGCATGAGAGTCAGCCTCACGCACAACGCAAAAGGCCGCGGCAAGCTGGTCATCCACTTCGCCAACCACGACGAATTCGAACGCCTCCGCCGCCACATTGCTGACCCGCCGACCGGCGCGAGCCAAGTGGGATAGCCCGGATGATTCATGACGATTTAGGGTCGTGACAAGCAAGCCAAGACCCTGGTGGGCCTTCGGTCGCTTGGCCGGGCCTACTTCCAACGCACGACGTGCAAACCACCCCGGGTCTGGCTTGCGCAGGCCCACCAAGGACTGCAGGCCAGGAAGACAAGCTGGAAGCTTGTCCCACGTAGGGTGGTGACAAGCAAGCCAAGACCCTGGTAGGCCTTCGGTCGCTTGGCCGGGCCTGCTTGCAGCGAACGGCGTGCAGACCACTCCGGGTCTGGCTTGCGCAGGCCCACCAAGAGCTTGCGCGACCTTGTCCCACCCCACATAAATGATCCGGGTTAGGGCTGTGCCTTCGGCACGAAAAGATCGACCAGCACGCACCGGACGGTCAGGGCCACGCATGCCAGCGAAGTTCGTCACAGATTGCCGAAAGCACCGCTTGCAGTCGGACTGCCCTTTCGGTATACTGAGTTAGTTAGCGATCTTTGCTTGCACGGTAGTCTGGGCATCCCACCCAGGTCGGGTGCAGGCATGTCGGGTCCGACAATCGGGGCGTGGCGCAGTCTGGCTAGCGCGCCTGCTTTGGGAGCAGGAAGTCGGAGGTTCAAATCCTCTCGCCCCGACCTCTCTAATGGCGAACGCAATCGAAGTCAGGAATGTTGGTGTCAGGCGGGCAGGCGCACTGATTCTCAGCGACGTCAGCATGACGGTTGAGGCAGGGAGGTGCTGTGCCATTCTAGGTCCGAACGGTTCGGGCAAGTCGGCCCTTCTGGCCGTTCTGAGCGGGTACCTGTGGCCGACGTTGGGAACGGTCTGCGTCGATGGCCAGGTTTACGGACACGTGCCTCTGGGCGAGGTCCGCAGGAAGATTGGATTGATCGAGCCGTCGCGCTCGCCGAGGTTTGACGACCGGATGCGCGTTCGTGATGTCGTGGCTACGGGGCTATTCGGCACTGTCGTGCTGCCAATGTATGAGGAAATCGCCGGCAGTCGGCGACGGCGCGTCGATGACGAGTTGCACGCCATTGGGATGCTACCCATGGCCGAGCGCGCCTATGGTGATCTCTCGTCGGGCGAGCAGATGAAGACGCTGCTTGCCCGCGCGATGGTCGCCGACGCGAGCATTCTGCTGCTGGATGAGCCGACCGTGGGGCTGGATATCGGCTCGCGCGCCGCGTGCGTGGCCGTACTCGATCGCTTGCTCGAGCGTCCCGATTCGCCAACCGTGGTGATTGTGTCCCATCATCTCGACGAATTGCCGCGGGCCGTCAGTCGCGTCGTGCTACTGAAAGCCGGCCGGATCGTCGGGCAAGGGTCGCCGGAAGAGTTTCTGACTTCGGCTCATCTGAGCGCCCTGTTCGATTGCCGCGTCGACGTGCTCCGCAACGACGGCCGGTATGTGGCCGGAATCGATCCCCCTTGATGTGCCTGCTCCTCCCGGATAGCTTCTGTGCTGTCGGAAGTCGATTCTCCCGCCCTCGGGCCACACGAACACCGGGTTATCCGTCCCATGATCGAACTTCACCCCGCCGACGTCGCCGCCCTGGCTGTGTACTTTGTCCTGGTCACCGTTCTGGGCTTGTGGACGGCCCGGCACGTGAAGACCATGGGCGACTTTGTCATGCCTCGGAAGTTCGGCAAGACGCTCATGGTCTTCTACGGGTTCGGTTCCGGCACGCACTCCGATCAGGCCGTGTCGGTGGCCTCGAAGAGTTATTCGGTCGGTGTCTCGGGCATCTGGTACCAGTGGCTCTGGTTGTTCCCCACCCCGTTTTACTGGCTCATTGCTTCGGTGATGCGCCGGTTTCGGGCCATAACGACGGCCGACGTGTTTGAGCTGCGCTATAATCAGTCGGTGGCTGTGCTATTTGCCCTCGTGGGCCTGCTCCAATACACGGTAAGCATCGGGGTCATGCTGAAGGGTTCCGCTCACGTCATCGAGGCGGCCACGGCAGGCTCGGTCAACGCCAACTGGGCGATCGGAATCATGACCGTGCTGTTCGTCGCCTACGGCATGGCCGGCGGACTGCACGCGGCAATTCTTACTGACTTCATTCAGGGCGTCTTGACCATCGCCTTCTCGTTCCTGCTACTGCCTTTCATTCTCAACGCCGTGGGAGGAATGGAGGGGTTGCGCGAACAACTACCCGCCGATAAACTCTCACTCGTCGCTCCGGCGGAGATCGGCGTGTTCTATGTCGCAGTTATCGCACTGAACGGCCTGGTTGGCATCGTGGCCCAACCGCATACGATGAGCACGTGCGCAGCCGGTCGAACCGAACTCGACGGGCAGGTCGGCTGGATGTGCGGCAACCTGACCAAACGCGTGTGCACGATTGCATGGATGCTGATCGGCGTGGCCGGTTTCGCGTATTTCACCCGTCTCGGCCAGGGCGACATCAATCCAGATAACATCTTCGGGGAAGTGGCCCGGCGTTTTCTGCCACAAATCCTGCCTGGCTTGTTGGGGCTGTTCCTGGCTGGACTTCTCGCCTCGGTGATGAGTTCTTGCGACGCGTTCATGGTTGCCATTGCGGGCTTGTTTGCGGAGAACATCTACAAACCGCTTGTGTCGGGCAGGTCGGAACGGCATTATCTATGGGTGGCCCGCATTGCCTCGCTGGGCGTGGTCGCCTCGGGTGTTGCGTTTGCGTATTGGCTTGAAGGCGTCGTGGCCGGTTTGGAGATTTTCTGGAAACTCGGCCCGATGCTCGGTATCGCTTTCTGGGTAGGTTTGTTCTGGCGGCACATGAATGCCATCGGTGCATGGACGTCCACGCTGGTCGCTTTTGGCGTCTGGTGGCTGACCACGCAAACGTGGTTCATCACCACGGCCGGCAATCTTCCCGGTGCCGAGGCGCTGCGCTTTGTCTTCCACGGCGGAAGCCGACCGGAAATCTACCTGCCGTGGCAGATGATCTTCTATCTGAGCGCAGGGCTCATCACCGGTATCGCTGCCAGCGCGCTGACCGCCCGCCCCGATAAGGAAAAGCTCGATCGGTTCTACGCCCTGGTACGCACGCCGATCCTGCCCGGCGAGGTGGTTGATGCCCCCTGCACACTGCCTGCCGGCGTCGAGCCAGCTGCAACCCGCAAACTCCTGCCACTGGCCTCGTTTGAAATCTACCGCCCGTCGCGGCAAATGATCGCCGGATTTCTCGCCGGTTGGGTGGCCGTGGCCGTGTTGATTGCCACCGTCGTTTGGATCGTCCGAGGGTAGAGCCGGGAACACCTCGGGATTGGCACTGAGCGGAAACTGAAACTGCTGACAGAAAGAACGGCTCTTCCGTTTCTAGGTGCAGACAGCCTTTGTTTCAAGGACGGCACAGCGGCGTGTGCCTACTACATTGCCGCGGGCTGCACCTAGAAACGGAAGAGCCAAAAGAACTACCCGGCCAGGACTCGAACCTGGAACGAGGGAACCAAAATCCCTTGTGTTGCCAATTACACCACCGGGTAAAAGGCTCGGACACAATCCTATTGCAGACTGGGTGTCCAGACAAGTGGGGGTTGAAGCCCGACCAGCGAGCACGAAAATGCGGGCTCCCCGCGCGATTAGGGCTCGCGAAGGAATAAATGGCTGGTTTTGGCGCGGCGAGGACAAGGTTGCGAAGGAAGGCGAAGCAGACATATTGCTTATACGTCGATGCAGCCTGACGCCCGCAACCGTAGCCGCAGCCCGCCCAAACCGGACAGTGATTCATTTGCGGGCCCTTAGCGCTGAGAGCCCGTCAGGTCCTCGACTGGGCTCCCTATTGGGCTTGCCTTGCCCATGGCAAGGCTATTCCTGAAACCAATCCGGGTTGTTCGGGTAGAAGCCGCCCGTGCTTTCGTCGTACTGCCAGCCGGCATCGCCGGCCACCACGGCGGTAGGAACCGTGCCGGCGGCGGCAACCGCGACGACTTCATTGCTATGATTGAACGGATTTGCGGGAATTTGGCCCTGGATGTACGGGCCGTAGGCGGTGTCGCCGGTGAAGCCGCCCTGTACGTTCGTCTTCTCGGTCATTTGCTTCTCGAAGTTGGCTAGCGAAGGCACCTTGCCGAGATGATGCACTTTATACATCTCGATCTGGGATCGGATGGTGTGCAGATTGAAGTCCAACGTGCTGCGTTTCGCATCCTCGGTCGAGGACGAGAACTGCGGAATGATCGTCGCGGCCAGCACGGCCATGATGATCACCACAATGAGCACTTCGATCAGGGTGAATGCGTTGCGGTTCTTGTTCATGACAACTCGTTCCTGAAACTGGGTATTTGGAGTGGGGAGCCCAACACGGGCGGCACAATGTGCGATGGCAGCCACGGCGTGGCCAACTAGCCCCCCCTTGAAGAGCGGCATTCGTATCGCGCGCCGCCCGTGCATTTCAAAAGGACAGGGTGGGCTGCGAAGCCCTGGCTGTGCCGTCACTGACGCCACTTAGATTTCTTAGGTTGCAGAGTTTGCGCAGTCAAGTGAATGCTGGAGGATTCAGGCGTCTGCGCAATCCAAGAGAAGGCGCTGCCATGGAACGCATGCCACCTTGGAACCGGCCCAGAAAACCTCGCATTCCATTTTGGCAACGTATATAGCGTATTTAACCCTTGAGTTACTGCCATTTCATTATATTCTGCCCACTAACGACTCGTATACTGCGTGACTTATGCAGCATTCTCATATCAAGCAACATCCCCATTATGACGATACCGAAGAATACCGCGATACAGGTGGCACTGTCTGTGACGTCTGGGACATCGACGCATCCAAGGCCATCTTCGCAGTAGAGGCAATCCAGTTAATGTACGTGGGGTACGGTGCCCGAATAGTATTTAGGCGAATACCGCCATCGTGACCAGACCCTTACTCCCCAAGTGGTGCTCGAAGGAGGCATACAATGAGAAGGCTGTACGGAGTGTCGCTCTTCGTAGTGGCACTGCTGGCAGTTTCCGCCAGCACGGCAGATGCCTGCCACACCCGGGCAGCGCGTTTCCGCTTTTTCCAGCGGGCGTGCTGCACGGACGAGTGCGTGAGCTGCAAGATGCAGTGCCACACGGTTATGAAAACCGTCCGGGACGTCGTGTACGAGCAACAGCAGTACACTGCATATAGGACGGTCTACCAGCGGGTTTCTGTCCCGCGGACCGTCACGTGTGTGAAGCACGTCCCCGAAACCCACTATCGCGAGTGTGCCTACACGGTCATGCGACCCGTGTGGGAAACCCGCATGCGAACAGTCAACTACACGGTGTGCAGGCCCGTGTGGGAGACCCGGACCAAGGAAGTCTGCTATACGGTGTGCAAGCCCGTGTGGGAAACGCACACCCGGGAAATCCCCTACACGGTCTGCAAGCCGGTCTGGGAGACCCGAACCAAAGAAACCTGTTACACGGTCATGAAGCCCGTGTACGAGACCCGGACCCGGGAAATCCCCTACACGGTCTGCAAGCCCGTGTACGAAACCCGGACCCGGGAAATCCCCTACACGGTCTGCAAGCCCGTGTATGAGACCCGGACGAAAGAGATTCCTTACACCGTGTGCAAACCGGTGTGGGAAACCCGGACCAAGGAAGTCTGCTACACGGTGTGCAAGCCCGTGCGTGAAACCCGCGAGAAGGTTTGTCGCTATACCGTGTGCAAGCCGGTGTGGGAAACCCGCACCCGGGAGATTCCCTACACGGTGTGCAAGCCCGTGTATGAGACCCGGACGAAGGAGATTCCCTACACGGTCTGCAAACCCGTGTACGAAACCCGGACGAAGGAAATTCCCTATACCGTGTGCAAGCCGGTGCATGAAACCCGTGAAAAGGTTTGCCGCTACACCGTGTGCAAGCCAGTATGGGAAACTCGCACGAAGGAAGTCTGCTACACGGTCTGCAAGCCGGTGCATGAAACCCGTGAGCGGCAAGTCCATTACACGGTCTGCAAGCCGGTGAAGTACACCAAGACGGTCAAGGTATGCTCCGGCCGTTGGGAAACGCAAGTCGATCCTTGCGCCCCGGTGGCTAGCGCTTGCAGCCCATGCGCTCCGGTGCAGCAGCGCCGGGTTTGGGTGCCCGAGGTCGTCGAAAAGGAGATCGAATGCACCAAGTGGGTAAGCGAAACCCACGTGAAGACGGTGCCCTATACTGTGTGCAAGATGGTGCCGGAACAGCGGGTGAAGACCTGCACCTACAAGGTATGCAAGATGGTGTCGGAAGTCGTTGAGAAACGCATTCCGTACACCGTGTGCAAGATGGTGCCGGAACAGCGGGTGAAGACCTGCACCTACACCGTCTGCAAGATGGTACCCGAGCAGCGGGTACGAACCTGCACCTATACTGTGTGCAAGATGGTGCCCGAGCAGCGGGTACGAACCTGCACCTACAAGGTGTGCAAGATGGTGCCGGAAGTCGTTGAGAAACGCATTCCGTACACCGTCTGCAAGATGGTGCCCGAGCAGCGTGTGAAGACGGTCACCTACAAGGTGTGCAAGATGGTGCAGGAGCAGCGAGTGCGGACCTGCACTTACACGGTGTGCAAAATGGTGCCTGAGCAGCGGGTACGAACCTGCACTTACACCGTTTGCCGCATGGTGCCCGAACAGCGGGTGAAGACCTGCACCTACACCGTCTGCAAGATGGTGCCCGAGCAGCGGGTACGAACTTGCACCTACAAGGTGTGCAAGATGGTGCCCGAGCAGCGGGTACGGACCTGCACCTATAAGGTGTGCAAGATGGTCCCCGAGCAGCGGGTACGAACCTGCACCTACAAGGTGTGCCGCATGGTCACCGAGTGCCGTCAGAAGCAGGTTCCCTACAAGGTCTGCCGGATGGTGCCGGAGCAGCGTGTGCGGCGGGTGCCCTATACCGTCATGAAGCCGGTACAATGCACCAGGACGGTGTATGATACGTGCGTGGTGCCCAAGAAGGTCGCCTACACGGCAACCCGATGCGTTCCGCGGGTGGTTTGCCGGCAGGTTCCGGTGCAGGTATGCTGCCCGGTTCCAGTGTGCCGGGAGCCGGCGGTCTGCGAAGCCCCAAAGGCATGTGAAGCCCCGAAGGCTTGCGAGCCGGCAGGCTGCTGCCAATAGGCCAAACGTTTGTCGAAGACCCTTCCGAGCACCTCGGGAGGTTGGGTCTGGTTGTTGACGACGGCCCGGTCCGGTAGGACCGGGCCGTCGCTGTTTTGGTATTGCCCGTTCGGGCCGCGGTCCCTATACTGCCCCCGTGTCAGCGCGACGTTGGGAGAGTCTGCGCGTACGCACACATCTACTCGCATCAGGTTTAGGGAGGAACCGCAATGAACGGGAAGAGCTTTTTCCGTCACCCTGCACTGACCCGCCGAAGGGTCAGCGTCATCCTAAGCGGGCTGGCCGTTCTGGCCGTCTGCATCTTGCTTCGTTACAATTGGGGGCCCAAGCGGGCCAGTGCCGACCCACCCGCAAGTCCCCGCGCCCAGACTCAGCCTGTCCGCGCCACCCGTCAGCCGGCAACCGCCGTCCAACGGCCGGCAGCCGCGGCGGCAAGACCGGCCGCACCGCAGTCGGCCACCACGCCCGATACGGTGGCTGAAGTCAACGGCCAATCGATCACCCGAAGTCAACTGGCGCGCGAATGCCTGCTCCAGTATGGCGAAACGGTCCTGGAAAGCATCGTCAATAAGCGCCTGATTGCCGAGGAGTGCCGGCGCCGCGGCCTGGCGATTACAGAGGCGGACGTCACGGCAGAAATCGAGCGAATGGCCGGCCGTTTCAATCTGCCGGTCGACCAGTGGATGAAACTCCTCGAGACCGAGCGGGGCATTAAACCGGCGGAATATGCCAATGACATCATCTGGCCCACGCTGGCATTGCGGGCACTGGCCGGTGAGCGGTTGAAGGTTACGCCTGAGGAACTCCGGCAAGCGTATGAAACTCAGTACGGCGAAGCGGTCCAGGCCCGGCTTATCGCTGTCAGCAATCGGGAGAAGGCCGAACGGCTCCGTGCAGAGGCCCTCACGGAACCGGGGCAGTTTGGCCGCCTTGCGAAGGACCATAGCGAAGATCTGCCCAGCGCGGCCTCGATGGGCATGATCCAGCCCATCCGCAAGCACGGCAGCTACCAGGAAATTGAACAGGCCGCGTTCAACATGGACCCGGGCGACATTTCCCCCGTCATCCATGCCGGTGGCCAGTACATCATCTTGAAGAAGGAAGGCGTCCTGCCTGCACGGGCGGTCAAGTTCGAGCAAGTGGCCTCCCAGCTTGAGGAACTGATCCGCGACAGCAAGCTCCGGCAGGTATCGCAGGAGGTGTTCCGGGAGTTGCAGGCAAAGGCCGAGGTGGTCAATGTCCAAAATAACCCGCAACTGCAGCGACAGATGCCCGACGTGGTCGCGGTGATTAACGGGACGCGCATTTCCACCGGCGAATTGGCCGAAGAGTGCATGGCCCGGCACGGCCAGGAAGTGCTCGAAGGGACCATCAGTCGAACACTCATCGAGCAAGCGTGCAAAAAGCAGCAGGTAACGGTCACCGAGGCCGACCTTGACGCCGAGGTTGCACAAGCCGCATTACGCATGCTCCCGCCGAAGGCCGACGGCACACCCGACGTGGAAGGGTGGCTGAAGTCGGTCACCGCGGAACAGGGTGTATCGGAAGCCGTGTACCGGCGCGATTCCGTCTGGCCGTCGGCGGCATTGAAGAAGCTTGCTGGCAACACGGTCAGAGTTACGGAGGAAGACCTGGAAAAGGGGTTCGAGGCGAATTACGGACCCCGCGTTCGCTGCTTGGCAATCGTCTTGGGAAGCTTCCGGCGCGCCCAGGAAGTCTGGGAGATGGCTCGCCGCAACAATACCCGCGAGTTCTTCGGCGAATTGGCCGAGCAATACTCGACCGAACCCGGCAGCAAGGCGTTGCGAGGTGAGGTACCGCCCGTCCGGCGCCACGGCGGGCAGCCGCTGCTCGAAAAAGAGGCATTTTCGCTTAAGGAAGGCGAGCTTTCCGGGATCATTCAGATTGGCGAGCAGTTCATCATCCTGCGTTGCGAGGGCCACACGGAACCGGTCGACGTCGAATTCGCCGCCGTCCGGGACGAACTCCATGCCGACATCCTCGAGAAGAAGCAGCGGCTGGCCATGGCGCAGTATTTCGACCGGCTGCAGGAAAGCGCCACGGTGATCAACTACCTGGCCGGAACCACCCACGCCCCGGCCAAGCCGGTGGCGGGCGGCCAGCCGTAGGCTGGTGTTGGAACTCCGCGGATGATTTCGACACCGGGTCAAATGCTCGCGGCCAGGCGGTCCACAATCTCCTCGATCTGGGTCCGCTGAATATCGAAGCGGCAACCCCCAGCAGCCCCGCCGCCGGCGGGCCATCGCCCGACAGGAGGGTTGTGGGGTCGATCGACGTATGCTACGATGCACGATGACCTAGGCGGAGGATGGGGCTCTCCGGCGAGGCAACCGGGAGGCTATTTCCGGGTACTTCATCGAGGCGCGGACGGTGGTACCCCTGCTGTCCTCCCCACTAATCTGCAACACTGCTGCACCGAATTCGAGGACCATCAACCGGCCACCGCACCTTCACGATCGTGACGTGTCAGTCTCCGCTTCTGATTCGCGCTAAACCACGACAAGGGTGATCCACATGTCGGTACAAGTCACTTGCTCGAAATGTGGGTGCGTCAAATACATTGCCGCGGCTCCGGCTGATCGGACGGTGACGTGCCCGCAATGCCATGCATTGATGGACATTTCTCCTTCCGGCGGGCGCTCCTCGGTGAACGAGCCAGCTCAACTGGCGTGCCCGAACTGCAACAATCCGCTTCTTATAGGCCGCCAACTTGACGGTCTTCGGGTCCGTTGCGAGGCATGTCGTGCGGTGCTGCGGGTTTCGGCCGATCCCTGGCACCTGTCTGTCGTTGACAGTTCAGGTGGCAAGCAACGGTCCGGCAGTCGCCGCGTGATTGTGCCACCCTCCGCCGGTAGTGTGGAGGATTCCTTGCGACATCCGGCACCAAACGCCCCGAGCCTGACAACGCCGCCCCCAATTGGTGCGCCGAGAACGGGCGACAACGCCAGATCGCCGGTTCCTGAAGCCGATGGCGAAGTCATCTTGATTCCCGTGATGGCCGGGTCATCTCCGGGTATGCCGTCAACTCCCGTGGCCCCTTCCGCAGCCGATGGGGAACCCATTTTGATGCCCGTCCGGCAATGGAGGTATTTCACGCTGCCATTGATCTTAGGCTTGGCATTGGGCGTCATCGCCATCCTGGGGTGTGGGGCGGCGGCGGTCTTGCCTTGGATGAATATCCCGCAACTACCTAGCAGCACGGCTACCGGCGATATCGCCCGATGGGACTTCTTCAGCCAGTCTGTCGACAAGAGCCTCGGCGAGCGCCCGAACGTCCGGAAATTCTGGTGGTTTCCGTTGACCTTCGTTCCATTGATCCTGATCGCCGTCTTCATGCCCATCGCCCGGCTCCGGGGAGGAATCCTACTGGGATCCCTGTTGGTCGGGAGTGTCGCATGGTTCGCCGTGGTCGGCCTCATCCAGAGTGAATTGGGGGCATGGAGGCCGATAGCAAGGCTCGTGGAGAATCCACATATCCTCAGCGCAAGACCGCCGGGAGACCCAGGATTGGGGTTGGCGGCGTGGGTCATGATCGGGGTGGGGGTGCTCTTACTGATCGCCACGATGGTCAATCTCTGCCGTTCGCCGGGCAGCACGTTCATTGTCGTTGGCCCCGTTGTGGCGGTAGGCATCCTGGGTGTCGCGTGTCTGAATTATTGGTGCCGTCCTACCATTGCAGATATCCGGATGGAAGCCACAGTTTCGGATGCAACCGTGACAGGAGGCGGTTTTATGCCGGCGACGTCGGAAACCGTTGCTGTCTTGTCTGTGGGAAACCACGCGTCGCACCCGGTCGTATTGATTCCGGCCGATCTGCCCCAAAGGCAGAGTGGTCCAGCTCAGCCGACTCTTCTCACGCAGCAACCGGGAAGCGTTCAGACGGAAGAGCCGTTGGACTCACCCTCGGTGCCGGGCCAATGGGCTTCCGCGTGGGGGCGCCCCGACCTGGTGCTGAGCATCGAGCCCGACCCGGACCAGTCCACGAGCCTCCGTCCTGGCGGAAACAGGCCTGCTGTCGCGTTCGAGGATGGCCGATCGTTGGGCTGCGTTATCCGAGCCGGGCAGGCTTGGAATATCGTGGTTCGCTTTGCGCCGGTTTGGGACGAGAAGCAGACTGCACGGGCTTCTATGGCTGGATCCTGGTTGGCCTGCTTGCGCAACGCCGACGGCAAGACCGTCGCTTCAACTTCGTTACGCGTTCAAAGCGTTGTCCATCCCGATGACCAGCGGATCGAAGAACTCAGCGACAAGTTCCAGGCCGCCTTGGCGACAGCGGAGGACAAGGCGGCGAAGCTGTCCAAACTTGTTGATTCACAGCCCGAGCAGCAGGCTGCTGCGGCACCGGCCGTGGCCCGGTCGATTGCCGCGGAATTCAAGGGCGTGCGCGAATCGCTGCAGGCATGTCACTCCGCCATCTCCGACCTGACGAAGCTAGGCACGCCCCCGCCCGATCAAGACAAGGTCCGCATGATAGGGTTAACGGAGAGGATATCGCTCCCCGGTGAGTCGCTCGTTGCCCTGCTGGATGCCCTCGACCGGAGACGTTTTCCAGAGGCGGTGGTGCAACTCGATAAGCTTCAAGAACTCGCTGCAAGCGGCAGTGAATTGGCAATTGCCTTGCAGCATCTCTTGTCGGCAATCGTTGTCGATGAGGCCCAATCGCTTCTGGAGGAAGAGCAGTCGCGGGAAACGGTTGCGTTGCTGATGGCGGTTGCGGAAGACACGGTGGACGATTCGCGTAAGGACCGGGCGGCCGTGATGCTGGTGTCCGGCGCCGTGGCGTTGCTGCGGGACTCGCAACTCGGTCTCGTTACGCCGAACGGCAGTATGGGGACCGGCCGGATCGAGGCATTCCACATGTCTCGCGGCACATTCACAACCAAAGAGACCGAAGCGGATCAATTCTTCGAAACGGTTGTTCGGCGGGTGCGTGCATGGACCAAAGAGTTGGAAGCGAATAGTGATTTTGCATATCTCGATTTGTGCGCGAAGAGACTTGCCGGAAGGCTGGATGCGGCAGACGTCCTTGCGTTCGGCAGAATGCGCCCCGAAGCCCACGGAGATGATGCCTCCTGTTGGCTGGGAATGAAGTCGCTTCAAGAGGGCAACCCCGGCGCCGCGGCCAAGTACTTCGCCTACGTCCTTGCCACATGGCCTGCCGGGGAGTATGCGGCTTTGGCACGGCTCGGGCAGGGAATTGCCGAGCACGCGGCCGCCGAGGACGACGTGCTGGCACGGATCCCGCTTGAGCGGACGCTGATCGAAAGCCGCGAACAACGCCAGGATTGGGCCACGGACGTCCGTCGGCTGTTGCCCCCCACCCTTCCCGCCCGGCGCGACGATCTTGACTGGATCGACGGAATCGCTCTCCTGGCCGGGCCGGATGAGGCGTCGCAGTGGCTGGCAGGCACGAGGCACACGATTCCCTGGTTACGGATGGGTGCAACGCTGCCTCAAGCCGAAGAAGCTTCGGAACTGCGCAAATTGGCTAGCGAGGGACAGATCATCATGGCAGATGCTTCTTCGTTCGAAGCACTAACCGGGCTGCGCTGTCAGGAGCCGGAAGAGCGATTGCTGCGGAATCAGGCCATGCCGGTGCGCCAGTGGGACAACAGGGTATTGGGGTACCCGTTCCTTAGGGAGATCCAAGGAGTGCAGTACGACTCGCAGGCGTCCGGCAGACTGATGCTACTGAAGTCGGCCGCCGCCGCCGGCACTTCGACGGAAGCTTTCCTGCAAGTCGATAAGGAATGGCTGGCATGCGTTGCGAGGTTGTACACGAAGAATCGCGGCGCCGTCGTCTTTCTTCCCGATCGAATCATCGACACCCCCGACGGACGGCGGTTTTTGAGGTTGCTGGTCGAGTTTTCTCTGAACGCCGTACGGGAAAACCGCGGCGAGGCGCATCCCGCAGCCCCTGCCCGAGGACATTCGGTTCCGTTTCGCCGGCCGGGACGCTAGCCTGGATTATTCACCTACGTAGGATGGGAAAAGGTCGCGTATATCGTTGGTGGGCCCGCGCAAGTCTCAATCAAGCCGATCCGCCGCCCGCTTGCCTAGAAGCACGCCGGCAGTCGCGACCGATGGCCCACCGAAGAAGCGGCTTTGGTTCGACTCACCCTGCCTATACATCATTGGCCCACCTGCTTCATGCGACGATTGGCGGCACATAAAGGACGGCCAGTAAGCTGATGAAGGACGCCGCCGCGTCGGCCTGCCAGAAGATGGATCGGCCCGGTCTGATCAGTAGCAGCGCGGCGCGCGCCACCGCCTGAGAGGCCAGCCAACCGGCCACCCAGATTCCTGCAGGATGGAAGGCACGAGACTCAGTCCATTGGCCGGCAACCGCCAGCACGAGGCTTTTGGTCAGCCCGCAACCGATGCAGGGCCGGCCCAGCAATAGCTTGGACGCGCATGTTTCCGGCAGACGAAAGCCGAAGACCAACAGATGGCCGTCGGCCACGACGGGCGTCTTGGCGAACCCAAACGCCAGCAACACGAGCGTCAGCGCCGCCAGATTCGCACGGAAGTACCAGATCGCCTGGCTTGATCGGGCCGCCTGATCAACCGGAATCAACGGCACGGCATCGACTTCCGGGTTGCTATTCGTCATGGCCCGCGACTGACGCTTCCCGCTTGTCTTCCTTGCCGCGACGGAGAATTTCCAAAACGCCGCAGGCAGCCTCGCAAACGATGAACAGCAAGACAAACGACACGGCCCCGTCAAACCAGGTCAGCCCCCACAATACCAGCCCAATCAGCGAGCCGAATACGGTTAACACCGCGGCCACGGCGAACACAAGACCGGCCAGAAAGAAGAACATCGGATGGGTAAGAAACTCCACGATCTTGCGCACCCAGGGGGGTGTTACGCCGCTTGGCGCAACTGGCCGAAGCATCTCCGTCGACGTTCCCGGCTGGGCGAAAAGGCCAGGCACGTCTCGCGCCGGAGCCCAACCGGCAAGCCCCTCTCGCCACGCAAGATCGTCGGGCGCCAGATTGCCCGAGGCGGCCTGCTCTTTCAGAGTTTCCAGGGAAAACGGGCCCTCTTGTTGGTTCTTCCCTCCTCGTGCAACATACCAGACGCAGGCACTCTCGTCGCCGCTTCCGGTGCCGGCCGGGCTCAACGGAGGCTTTGGCGGACTGTCCGGCGGCAACTTCCTCGTCGCGGGTCTTTCGTTTGGGACATCAGGCATCTTTGATACCTCCAGTAGACGGTAGTGGAATCTCTTGGAAAGCTACACAAGCTCTTGGGATGTTGACCCCAGCCACTTCGCGGTCAGAACTGCGGGGGAGGCCCCATCTGAGACGCCGCGGCGCCGAGGCTGCCCAGACCGCCCAGAAACACGAAGAATGCCAGTGGAGCCCAGACAATCGCTAAGGTCGATAGCACTAATCCGGCAATGGCCAAACCTTTCTTCCGGTTCGCCTTCTTCGCCGTGATCAGTCCGATGGCGCTGCAAACCAAGCCCGCCCCCGCGGTCGGGGTGCTGATCGGGAGCAACCAGCACCCGATGCAGGGAATGACCAGAAACAGTGAGAGGACTAATCCGACCAGCCCGCAGATGAATCCGGCAAGGGAGACGCCACCGTGGCTCGTCGGTTGTCCCATGCTTGAGGCATGGGCTCCCGGAACCGGCGGCCGAACAGAACCTGTGACCGGGGGCGGCCCTGCCGGTATCGTGATCTGCCCACCACAATTGGAGCAGTTGGCAGTTCGACCGGCGAAAACCTCTTGGACATCAAACTGGGCATGACAACTGGGACACGCAACTCGAATCATCTCGTGATCTCCTTGCAATAGTCGTTTGGTCTTCTAACAACGTACTGGCTGACCAGCGGTGGGCCGAGCGAATGCTGCACATTGGTTCGTCCGAGTCTGCTCGCCGAGAGCCAAGAACGAGGCGGTGGTCTTGCCCGCAGTCTCCACTCTTGAAGGACGCGAGGCTTGACCAAGCGGCGGTAAATCACCTCTCCTTCTCACTCAGGGTTTCTGAAATGGTGGGGTTAGTGCCCCACATGCCTACTATTGTGCCATCCTTAGTGAGCCATTTCAAGTACCTATTTTCCCTTGGATTCACGAACCAGCCCGGGATCCTGCGCCAACGAAACGAAGCTCTTGCCCCCTCAAAAAAACAAGGCATGCGCAGGCACGGTGAGGCAGCCATCCGGGGGGCTCTCGCGGCGGGTATCTTCCAGAGTGCGGGCGGAGGCCGGTATACTCATACGCAAGTTTTGCCGGTCAGACTGGGAATCAACGCCTTAAATCGATTCACAGAAGGGCGAGTTGGAGTCTTGCAGCTATGGGTTGGTTCGTGAGTATATGCTCGACCATTGTCACATGGTTGGATTATGACTGGCGGGGGCTGCGGCTGACGTGGTGTTTGCTGCCAGCGTTTGCGGTCTTGTTCTTCGCAACTGTATTGTTTAGCACACGCGGGCCGATAGCTGCACCAACTCACGTTGATCGGAGAACAGTTCAGCGATGCTCCTTCCACCGGGTCGCCGGCTGGCCTTGCCCACTCTGTGGCTTCATGCGAGGGGCTGCGGCCTTTCTCAAGGGCGAACTGTTCGCAGCCTGGGCCTTTCACCCTGTTGCCGGCGCAACATGCCTTTCGGTGGGTGTAGCTGCTGTTATTGGAATCTGGTCGGCACGGCGCGTACCTGAATCACCTCCCGCAGTCCTGGTGCGCGCGTTATGGCTCCTGGCCTTTCTTCAGCCCGTCCTGTTTGCGGCGAACTGGCTATGGCGTCTGCAGGAGTGACGAAGCGGCCTGCGGGCTGTTAAGCGTCTGGCTTAGCCTCGAGGAAAGCCTGCACGTTAGGATCCCCTAGAAACACCAACCCGAGAATACCCGAAACCAGGGCCGGTATATCGAAAGAGATGATCGCCACGATCTGCATGATTGCCACCGTTTTGTACAGGCCATGCCGCGGATTCTTGCCCAGCCCCATTGCACCGGACACAACGGCCATAATGCCTGTGGCGAGCGAGTAGATCGGCACCAGGAATAGAAGGGCCATTCCACACGTAACCACGATAGCCACAGCAACTCCCAAGATGCTCAGGATCCCGGTAATCAGTTGCAGCAGCACCACCACCTGCAGTTTTTGTGGCTTCTCATTCATCACTCGTCATCCTTTCTCACTAAAGGAATGTCCTGGCTCTTCCGGTTCTTAGTGCCATCTAATGGAAGCGGTGAGCCACCACAAACGATTGCCGGGTACGTCCCGGCAGAAAAAAAGTCGTTGCAGAAACCCCGGTATGCCCACCGGTCCTGCCAACTTGCCGACAGATGCTCCGGCCATACCGCAATCGACTTTGTGCAGATATGCCGGCTAGACACCATATCCACGCTTGCACCAATGTGGGTCAGGGAGACACCAACCACTGACAGGCCCGACGCCCATTTCCAGAAAGTCGTCAACCGATTGGGCAAGCACGCATTTTCTTTTACGCTGTCCATGCCGTCAACAGCCGACGTAGGAGAATTTATGTGACACCTCCCAAAAACGCTTGTGCAGGCACGATGAGGCTGCCGTCCAGAGAACCCCTCCCGCGGCGGGTGTCTTCCAGCGTGCGGGTGAAGGGCGGTGTACTCATGCTTAATGAGAGTGTTCGGCGGTAAGGCTGCGCGATGCGCCGGTCAAGGGAGGCGGCAGCCGAGGCCTCCGACAGCCTCCGAACAGCCGGCTGAACATCGTGCCGCAAGGGCTCTGCCTTCATCTCACCTCCGCCGAGTGTTCCGGGGCCGCTTCCGCCGCGGGCAGGAGGCGTAGCAGGAGAACGCCTAACTCGTTCTCGGCCGGATTCCTCTGCGCCAGTTGTCGAGCCATCTTCAGGTCGCGTTCGGCTGGAACTTGTTGCCCGCGCTCAACGAACATCCGGCCGCGCAACACATGATTTGAAGTTCGGCAAAGCCCTAGTAGCTCATCCCGGCCAATCCAACGGGCGAGTGGCCGAACGGCTCCTGGGCCGAATGGGCGAGTCGCTCGATGAATCGCCGGCCGCTAATGTAGTCCGAGGGGGGCAGCTCGCGGATTTGACCCCGCAGGGTGGTCAGCATGAGTTGAGCAATCTCTTCCACCTGGGCTGCCTCGTCAGCCGCAAGCTGGCCACTGCTGGCCCGGCACGCCAGAATCTCCTCGACCTGGGTCCGATGAACGTCAAACTCGCTGGATTGCAGCACCGAGGGCCAAGAGATGTGGTCGGTTCGCGGATCGAACTCCGACGGGCTCAGGGAATCGGGCCGGCCTGCGGAAGCCAGCCGGGCAGCCTGCTCGGGGGTGGTGCGGGGACGTCGCTCGTTGGCGCGGGCCTCCCGATTGGCCTCACGCATGGAGAAGTAGGTGCTGGCGGCCTGTTCGCGGTTCTGGATTTGCAGTTGCCGTGCGTTCGCGGCGGCCACCTGAGCCTGGGCGGTCATGTAGTTGTAATAGCCCTGGGCAAGAGTTTGCATGGCCATTCCACGGAGGTAGCCCTCGGCCGCCGTAGAGCTATGATAGCGGGGATAAGCGAAATGGGGCCTTGCCACGCACGAGCCGCCGGTAGACCCATAGGTGGGGGTGCACTGCGCCATAGCGGCTGACGGGGCGAGAAGGAGAACGGCTGTAACTGCTGTCAGGCTAAAGGTTTTCATCGCTCGGACCTCTGTTCTTGATGGGTAAGGGTGACTCGATTTCCGCTGCTCACCCTTGGATTCACCGAACGATCAGCAATTCTGCGCGACCAGAAAAGAATTCTTGGGGTGGCCCGATTGAGGCGCGGCCGCGCAAACCGAGCATGGCGGCAATGCCGGCCATCCGGGTGCTGGTCATGCCAACAGACTGAGTAGCGCGAACCGACGAAGAAGGCCCGCTACTTCTCCTGCTGGTTTCGCGCGTAGAACTTCGCCAGGTTGATGCCGCCGCGAAGCTCTTCCTCCAGCAGGCGGATACGGCTCTCAAGCCGCTCGACTTTGCGCTCAAGGGCCGGGAGGATGTGCTTCTGGCGGTCTTCGGGCTTGGGGCGCGGGACGGTGGGGTAGCCGAGGTGCCGCTCCAGGGCGGCGAAGAGGAACAGCGGGTCTTTACGCCGGTTGGCCAGGGCAATGCGCCCCTCTTTCTCGCCGAATAGGATTGGCTTCTCGGCCTTGCGACGTTTCTGCCGGTAGAGTTCACTGCGCACGTAGAGCATGTCGGCGAAGTCGACCAGCCCGACCTGTCGGCGGACGGTCCGAATCCACTCGCGCCAGTCGTCGTCGAACATCGGATCGCCCGCGATGGCTTCCAGCCCGTAATCATAGCCCAACCGGTTGCGGCAGAGCGTTTCGAACTGGTACAGGAAGATACCCTGGCGGGAAGCGCCTTTGGCGCGGTATTCGGCCTCGCGTTCGAGTATTTCCAGGGCGATGCGGAAGTCGAAACGGCCGTCTTCTCGCTCGGCCTCGGCGACGACGAAGGTCTGGAACGGGGTGAAGTAGTGCGGCAGGCGGTGCATGGCCGTAGCGAAGCCGCCGGTATGCTTCAGCTCGACCGTCATGAAGTCGATAGCGTACGGCAACTGCGTTGTGGCCAGAATCTCCTGCCGCACGGCCGCCAGCAGGTCCTGCGTCGACATGGCCTCCTGCATCCGCTCCCGCACGACGCGGAAGAAGTAGACCTGCTCGACGTATTCCTCAGTGGGCAGCATGGGCAACAGTTTCGAGCAATTGTCCGCGGGGCAGCGGAGGCAGTTCGCTCCACTGTACGCGAAGGGGACAGTCCCATTTTCGCGGCCGCAACGTTGGTCGATTGGGCCAAACGTTCTTTGTGCCGCGAAAATCGGGACAGTCCCCCTGTGAACGGTAACCGTTACAGGGTCCAGCCGTCGCGGTAGGCGCGCTTCAGGTAGGCGTCGGCCTCGGGACAGCCGGTTGCCTTCAAGTTATTCGGATCCCATGTGAGTTTCCTGCCGACGCGCAGCGCGACGTTCGAAAGCAGCGCGGCCTCGGTCAGCGGGCCGGAATAGCCGAAGTTGCACGTTGTGGGGCCGCCTGTCTTGCATGCCTCGGTCCACTCGCGATGATGCCCAAGCGACGCCGGAATGAACGGTTCCGGCCGTTCGAAATCGCGGTACTTGTCCTCGGGCAGCAATTGATGCTTGCCGTAATCGGAAATGAGCATCCCCTTCTGGCCGACGAACAGGACGGCGCTGCCCCACTCCGGCACGTTCTTCTCTTTGACCAAGGACGGATACGGGCCGCCGTTGTACCAGGTGAGCTTCACCGGCGGCTTGTCGCCGCGGGCAGGATACTCGTGCCGGCTGATGGTCCACCGCGAGGCGCTTTCCGGATGCACCGGCCCGACCGACTCGACGGTGAGCGGGTATTTCAAGTCCAGCGCCCAGAAAGCCAGGTCGCAATAATGGCAGAAGAAATCGCCCAGGGTCCCATTGCCGAACGCCCACCACTGCCGCCACGCGAAGGGGCAGTACGCTGAATGGTAGGGCCGATACGGCGCAGGGCCGAGCCACAAGTCCCAGTCGAGCCCTTCGGGTACGGGCGGCTCGTCGGTCGGCGCGTCGGGCTGGTTGGTATCGGCAGGATCGGGCGCGGCCGGGCCCTTGAAGTTCGCGCCCAGCCATACGTGGACCTCGGCCACCTGGCCAATCGCCCCCGACTGGACCAATTCGACCGCCCGCCGGTAATTGTCGCCGGCGTGGATCTGAGTGCCCATCTGCGTGACCAGCTTGTTCTTGGCGGCGATGTCGGTCATCACGCGGGCTTCGTGCACGCTATGCGTGAGCGGCTTCTCACAGTAGCAGTGCTTGCCCATCTTCATGGCCATCACCCCGGGTGCAGCGTGGGTATGGTCGGGCGTGCCGATGACCACCGCGTCGATCTGCTTTTCCATCTCGGCGAGCATCTTCCGAAAGTCCTTGTACTTCTTCGCCTGCGGGAACTTATCGAGCGTAGCTGCGGCCCGGCGCTCGTCGACGTCGCACAGGGCCACGATATTCTCATGTGAGCAGCCGTTCACATCGGCGGCGCCGCGGCCCCCCACGCCGATTCCGGCGATGTTCAGCTTCTCGTTTTGCGAGGCGGCGGGTTCCGCGCCGCTTACCTTGCAGGTGGTCCAAAGGGCGATTCCGGCCAGCGAGCCGTTGCGTAGCATCTGACGGCGGGTCAACTTCGACATGATCGAGGCTCCTTGCGGTAAGGTATGGGGCAGGTTTGGGTCAGCAAACCGACTCTATCGTATCCTGCCGACTGCCTGAGTGCAAGAATCCGGAGAGAGAGGAACCGACCTGAGGGCTATTTGCCCGCTTCACCTTCCACGACCAGGGCTACCCGGAAGCCGAGGATGCCGCTCTTGTAAGCCGGCTTGCTTCTGAGGCGGTTGGTCGACCGGCATCGTGCTTCCCCAAGAGGCCAAGCCCCGCCGCGGAGCACGCGGAGTGAACCCGAAGCAGGCCCCGGGGATCATCCGTGGGCGATTTGGCGTACTCACCCGCACCAAACCAGCCTGCATACCCCTCCCACACGTTGCCATGCATGTGCGGCCCCCGTGTCCCGTTTCGG
>JAVEUP010000114.1:0-27306 GCA_034005525.1 Thermoguttaceae bacterium
CCTGGTCTGGACTTGGGTAAGTGTGATCCCCTAAGTCCTTTACCAGAAAGCCCTTGCGTTCACCTATATCAAGTTACGAAATTTGGAACTACTGAAACTGTTTTGCTTGGGCAAGTATGAGGTGACCCAGGCCCAGTGGCAAGCCGTGATGGGCAATAACCCGTCCGAGTTTCAGGCCCCGGCCAATCCCGTTGAGCAGGTGAGTTGGGAGGATATCCAGGCGTTCCTGGCGAAGGTCAACGCAGCAGGCCCACGCCTCGTGCCTGCGGCGGGAACAGCGCGTCTTGCCACGGAGATGAAGTATGCCCTGCCCACGGAAGCGCAATGGGAATATGCCTGTCGTGCCGGCACGACAACGGCGTTCTGTTTCGGCGACAGTCCGGCGATATTTGGGCAGTACGGGTGGTTCACGGACAATTCGGGCGGCAAGACGCACCCGATTGGCGGACTGAAACCAAATGCCTGGGGCCTGTACGACGTACACGGAAACGTTTGGGAGTGGTGTGCAGATAGGTATGATCGTGGATATTATGCTAACTCGCCGACTGACGATCCGCCGGGGCCAACATCGGGTTCGGACCGCGTGCATCGCGGTGGCGGCTGGAACACGCAATCGAGGCATTGCCGGTTGGCGTTTCGCCGCAGCTTCGCGCCGAGCTACCGCTACTCCCACCTCGGCTTCCGGCTGGCTCTAGTGCCGACGGAGTGAGCAGGTGAGTGGCGTTGCGCTGGGAACTTTCGTCGCGCGTGCGATTCGCTGTTGCTGGACACCCCGGCCGGCCTGTGTTATGGTGAAACTGCTCTGTATGTACCGCCTTCCGGCCAAACCGTACATCGCGACCGTTTTCGCCCTTTCTCACGGGAGCCGCCGCCATGACCGCAGCGCTGATCCGCCCGATTGCCCTCGCCCTTGGCGCGTTGACCTGCTTGTGCGCGGCCGGCCCCGTACCGGTCCAGGCCGACCAGCGCCCGAACGTGCTGTTCATCCTCACTGACGACCAGCGCTGGGATTGCGTGAGCCTGAATCCCGACTCGGTCATCCATACACCG
This sequence comes from Thermoguttaceae bacterium, assembly GCA_034005525.1. GTDB lineage: Bacteria > Planctomycetota > Planctomycetia > Pirellulales > Thermoguttaceae > PWXP01. Next base: position 1,051 of record JAVEUP010000114.1, read on the forward strand.
CATACCGACCGGCTAGGCCACGAGGGGGTGTTCTTCGAGAACCACTTCTGCACCACGTCGCTTTGCTCGCCCAGTCGGGCGTCCATCCTGTCGGGCCTGTACGCCCATGCCCACGGCGTTTCCAATAACTTCACCGAATACCCGGACGATATGCCCACCTGGCCGAAGGCGCTGCAAGCGGCCGGCTACCGGACGGCATACATCGGCAAGTACCACATGGGCGAGGACAACGACGACGTGCGCGGCGGGTTCGACTACTTCGTCACGCACAAGGGCCAGGGAAAGTACTTCGATACGGAATTTCGCTTCAACGGCGGCAAGCGCCGCGTCATCGAAGGCTACTATACCACCGTGGTGACCGACATGGCCGAGGAGTGGTTGAAAACGATCGACCGGGAGAAGCCCTGGGCGCTCATGATCGGCCACAAGGCGCCGCACAGTTTCTACTACCCGGAGCCGAAATACGAAAACGCCTACAAGCACGTGAACGTTCCCTACCCGGCCAGTGCCTTCCAACTGCAGAGCAACGCCGCGTGGTACCAGGAGCGGCTCGATACGTGGCATGGCATTTACGGGCCGCTGTTCGACTACCGCAAAGATTGGCCGGACCGCTCGCGCGAAGGCGTGAAGCACTTTGCCGACATGATCCGCGCCTACTGGGCCACCATCCTGTCGGTCGACGACAGCGTCGGCCGGCTGTACGAACTGCTGAAGGAGACCGGCGAACTGGACAATACGCTGATCATCTTCACGTCCGACAACGGCATTCTCAACGGCGAGCACGGCATGATCGACAAGCGCACCGCCCACGAGCCGAGCATCCGCGTGCCGCTGGTCGTGCGCTACCCCGGCCTGACGCCTCCCGACAACCCGCAGGTGGTCGAGGAAATGACGCTGACCACCGACTTCGCGCCGAGCATCCTGGACATTTGCGGCGCCCCGCAAATACCCGGGGTCCACGGCCGCTCGTGGAAGAAGCTTGCCTCAGGCCGGCCGGATCCGGAGTGGCGAAAGAGCATGTTGTACCATTACAACTACGAGGAGCAGTTCCCGTACACGCCGAACGTGCGCGCGGTGCGGACCGCCGAGTGGAAGTACATCCGCTATCCGCACGGCGACGGGGGCCCCGACCGGCACAAGGCCGACCTGTTCCACCTGGCGACCGACCCGGACGAGGTCCACAACCTTGTTGACGATCCCCGTCACGCAGGCACGGTGCGTCGGCTGCGCGCCGAGTTGAACCGGCTACTCGAAGAGTTGGGCGCCGTGCCGGACGAGATGCCGCTGGACCGCGGCATCAAGAAGGAGTTGCCCGATCCGAAGATCCGGTAAGCTGCTGAGTAGTCTGGGGCGCGTGCCGGTCAGTCGCAGTATTCGTCGACCTCCATCCGTAGAATCTCCCGGCGCCAGCCGGGCTCATGCACCGGCCAGGCGTCGATTCGGCACCCGAGTTGCGTTGCTGAATACGGCAAGCCGGTCTGATGGGCCCTTTGTCGGCAATCGCATTCCGCTGCGCTCGGAGGTCCGACGGTGCCCGCCAGGTTCCCCCGCCGAAACACCAGCCTTTCGTTGTCGAACACACTGACGACGACCGGGTGCTCGGCATCCAGCATGCGGCGCGCGATCAACTCATGGCTGGCGGTGGAGTATCGCCGCTTCAGGGCCGCGAGGTTCCAGTCGCACGCCCGGCCGTCGGCATGGAACCACTCGCTGGGCAGCAGCAAGCGTGCGGCCAGCCAGTTGGCCACGGCCTCGCGTCCGGCGGGCGCTTCGCGCGGGTCGACTGCCAGTTGCTCGAACACGCGGTACGCGGCATGTTCGCCGATTTCGTGTGCCACGGCCCAGTGCTCGCGTTCCGGCCTCGGGTCCGCCCGCAGCAGGATGGCCGGTTGCGGCCCGCCGCCTGCCCAACTGCGCAGGCGGACGTACCTGGCACGCCCTTTCTGGCCGTCGTCCGGAGCAACAGCAATGCCCAAGCGTGCGGCCAGCTTGAATGCATGGACTGGGGGCGTGTGAATATCCGCCTCGCGCAATAGCGACTCGGCCACGGCGTCCAGGGCCGTGGAGAGGTCTTCACGAGTCAATTCGGCCAGCATGACGATCTCCGCAGAAAATGAACGTTAGTACACTAGCTCAATTTTCCGCCGGGTGCAAGCCCCCCCGCGAACGCTTACGCAGATTCGGCGCGCATACCCAAACGCTGCAAACCGAGGGCGAGCGGGGGCACGCTCGCCGGGATTTATGCAACTGTGACGTACGCCCTCTTCATGTGCGGCAAGATTTTCTGGCACGTTTGGAGGCGGCAAAGGGCCACCTGCGGGCTCGCCCCGCATGGAGCCGTGGTCAGTGAGCTAAGGGGGCACGGTTCACCCGAGCTATCTCTCCTGCACGCTGCCGCCGCCTTCGGCGGCGGCAGCGTGCAGGAGAGATACGGGGCCTGGGCGCGTCTTAGCCAACTGACCACCGCTCCAGGCCGGGCAAGCCGGCCGGTGGCGGCCACGACTTGTGTCCAACAACGAGGGATGTTGTCCCGGGATGGGTGAGCTGAGCCCCTTCGGCGCACTTTCCAGCCTGCCAGAAACACTTGCCGCCACACCCTCTTCTGCGCAGGCCGGTATTACGCTAGAAAGGCTCGGAATGTCACGTCCCGATCGCATCACAGCACGAGTTCCTGCCCAATGGCCTTGTTGATTCCCGCCGTTATCGGTTTGCTTGCCGGTTTGCTGGGCGGGCTGCTTGGGATTGGCGGTTCGGTGCTCATCATTCCGGGCTTGATTCTCTATTTGAGCGCGGCCGGAAGATACCAGGGCGACCAGCAGCACCTGATTCAGGCCGCCGCAATGATCTGCAACCTGTTCATTGCCGCGCCGGCCATGATAGCCCACTGGCGCAACCGGGCGATCATGCCCTCGGTGGTCGCCTGGCTGGCGCCTTCCGCGATTGTCGGCATTGTTGCCGGCGTTTGGTCGAGCAATACCTCGGCTTTCGCGCGGCAGAACGGCGTCTATCTGGCCATGCTCTTTGCCGGATTCTTGTTCTACGTGGCCGGGTACAACACTTGGCGCCTCGTCGGCAAGAGCGATCTGGCGGCCGGGTTCGACCACGGTGTCCGCTTGCCGCCTTGGAAGGTCCTGTCGGTGGGTTTGCCGATGGGGTTGACCGCGGGGCTCCTGGGCATTGGCGGGGGGGCCATTTGCGTACCGCTTCAGCAGACGGTGCTCCGCATCCCGCTGCGCCGGGCCATCGCGAACTCGGCGGCCACGATTGTGCTCATCTCGGCGCTCGGTGCCACGCAGAAGAACCTGACGCTACCGGAACACGGTTTCTCGCTTGCCGAGTCCGTGCAGATGGCCGCCATGTTAGTCCCCACCGCGATCCTGGGCAGTTATGCCGGGGGCTTGCTCACGCATCGGCTGCCTCGCAAGGTCCTCCGCGCAATCTTCATTGTATTCATGCTCACGGTGGCCGTTCTCACGTTCCGCGAGGCATGGATTGCACGAACAGGCCCTTCCGTTTCGGGGTGCCGGCCGCGCCAAGGGAGCAGGCACACGCCGCTGTGCCGTTCCGGGGAAGAGCAGTCTGCACGGAGAAACGGAAGAACCGGCGAACAGCCCGGCCGGAGTCATCACCGGGCCGTACTCGTTCGGCCGGTCTGATCGAGGTGCCGGGAGATCCAGTCTTCCAGGTCGGCCCAATCCACCGGTGGAAGCTGTTCCAGATCGGGGCGGAGTCTGGCCGCCTGCTTGATGTACACATGCACGACGTCGCTGGCCGGCTTGTCCGAATTCCAGTGCAACAGGATACGAATGCAGCGCGGCAGTGAACCGGGCACGTCGAGTTCGTGGTAACACATCAGCGCGACGTCGAACCACCCAAGCTGGCGCGCGGCCAAGGCCGGAAACTCGGCGTTCAGGTCGGTCGTCGTGGTGAACACCGCGCTGGCAACGTCCTCCGGTTCGATGTCGTTGGCACGGATCATCAGCGCCAGAAGCTGCCGAGTCGCCTCCAGGATGCTCTCCGGCGTGTTCTCCTCGGCGGTCGTGGCGCCGCGGACTCCTCGACAGGGCATGGGCTTTCTCTCCAGGCTGGCAAAGCACAGGCGGAAAGCCCGTGCGGAACATCATTCACTTCACGACGTGGTGACGGCGATCTTCCGCGGCTTGGCGGCCTCGGCCTTCGGCAAGTGCAGCGTCAGCACCCCATCGGCGTACTCTGCCGAAATCTTCGAAGCATCGACCGCCTCGCTCACCTGGAAGGTGCGCCAGTAGTCACCCACGCCATACTCGCGAAGAACATATTCGGTTTCCTGGGCCTGCCGTGGCGCGACGGGCGCGTGAATGGTCAGCGTTCCGTCTTCGAACTTCACATCGATCTGTTCGCCGCGGGCACCGGGCACGTCGGCGAGGACCAGAAGCTCGTCCTCACGCTCGACAATATCGCAGTTGGGGCGGAAAAACTGCCCGCTGCGGGTTAGTTCGGCGCCTTCCGGATGGTCGGCCGCCTTCTTGCTGATCTCCGATTGGTTCGCCATGATCAACTCCTAGGTTCTCAATTCTACACCACGGGAAAGAGAATTATCACAATGTACCGACATCTCGGGGGAGGTCGCAACGCTCATAGTAGCCGAAACTCCTCCTGCTAGCCCTGGGCACGGTTGGCAGGCTCCCTGGGAACCCTGCGTTCCCAAACCCGGCCCGGATGCCCCAAAACATCAGGACGCGGCGGTCACTCGGATCTTCCGCGGCTTGGACTCTTCAGCCTTGGGCAGGGTAATGGTCAAGACCCCGTCCTTCAACTCGGCCTGGACATTGTTGCCGTCCACGTCGGCGGGCAGCCTGAGGACGCGGCTGAGGGCCCCGACCGGGCGTTCGCGCCGATGATAGGTAACGCCCTCCTGCTGTAGTTCGGGGCGCTGAATCTGTAAGGACAACTCGCCGCCGACCACGGAAACGTCGATTTGCTCGGCGGTTACGCCGGGCACCTCAAGTTCAGCCACGAGGGCATCGCTCCGTTCCCAAAGGTTCAGCGCCGGCTGCCCCCGCCCCGCCGAGGGCCACAAGCCCTCGATAGGCTGCCCAAAAAAGCCGGTCAGCAGACGATCCATTTCGTCCCGCAACTGGGCAACCGGGTGACGGAGACCACGATAGCGCGTAAGCATAACGATCTCTCCTTTCTTACAAGACACCTTGGACTGAACTGCATTTGAAGGGGACAGACCCCCGTCAATTACGCATTTTGGGCTTTCTATTGGCCCGCTCAACTGGAATGCAAAAGAAATGCCACAAGCGGCGAGGAAGATGTATCTCCTTGTGCAGAAGTCGCTTACACCGAATACTCCGCCGCAGAGCCGTGAACGGGACTGCCAAAATGGCAGCTCTTGCACTAGCCCGCATTTTCCTGGTTGTCGGGCAACGCTCCGGTAAGTATACTCAGTAGTTTAGCGATTGTGCCGATTGGGTGCTTGCGTAACCGTTCTCTCCGCAGTCTGCCCCAACTGATGCCCCTGGGGCAGCCGATAGGCATTGGTGGCAACCGTTTGAGCCCGTGTTGGAGTTGCGACTGAAATGCGTTTTGAACTGATCGACCGCATTGTCGAGCTTCAGCCCGGCGAGAGGATCACGGCGGTCAAGAACCTGACCCTCGCGGAGGAGTATCTCGGAGATCACTTTCCCAATTTCCCGGTCATGCCGGGCGTGCTCATGCTGGAGGCGTTAACCCAAGCTGGTGCCTGGCTGATCCGGGCGACCGAAGATTTCGCCCACAGCATCGTCATGCTTCGCCAGGCGAGTAACCTGCGTTACGGCCAGTTCGTCCAACCGGGCAACACGTTGACCGTAACGGCTGAACTTCTTGGCATGGAGGGGGACGAGGCCCGCTTGAAGGCGCAGGGAAGTGTCGATGGGCGGCTTACCGTCGGCGCGCGGCTCGTGTTGGCGCGGAGCAACCTGGCCGACGCGAATCCGAACGACGCCGACCTGGACCGGACAACCATTACAGCGCTCCGGCGGCGATTTGAATTGATTTACCCGCACGCGAAGATGCCTGCTGCCCAGGGGCCGGCCGCAACGAGTTGAAGCCTGCGTCCCTTTCGCGGCGCCATGCAGGCGAAGCAGCCGCGCTTACCGAAGCGAGAAGAGAGATATGCGATTTGAAGGAAAGACTGCACTGGTCACCGGCGGGAGCCGGGGTATCGGCCGGGCATGTGTTGCCCGCCTCGCAGCCGAAGGCGCGAAGGTCGCCTTCGTGTACCACAGCAACCAGGACGCGGCCGAGGCGTTGGTAACGGAACTGAAAGCCGCTCCTGGGGAAGTGCGGGCCGAGCAGGCCGACGTTGCCGACACCAAGCGCGCCCACGAACTGGTCGACCACCTCGTCGACGAGTGGGGGCAAATTGACGTGTTGGTCAATTCGGCCGGGATTGTCCAGGACGGTTTGATGGGCATGATGACCATCGAGCAATGGCGAAGCGTGCTCGAGACGAACCTGGGCGGCACCTACAATTACTGCCACGCCGTGACGCAGCCCATGATGATGGCCCGCCGCGGCAGTATTGTGAACTTGTCTAGCACGGCTGCCGAGTTTGCGTCCCGCGGACAGGTCAATTATGCCGCCAGCAAGGGCGGCATCAACGGCCTTACCCGGGCGCTGGCCAAGGAGCTTGCCCAACGTGGTGTCCGCGTCAATGCCGTGGCGCCGGGGATGATCGAAACCGACATGAGCCAGGTCGTACGCGGCGTAGCAGGAGACGTGATCAAGAAGGCGATTCCGATGCGGCGGGTGGGCCAGCCGGAGGAAGTAGCGGCCCTGGTTGCCTTCCTGGCAAGCGACGACGCCGGATACCTCACCGGGCAGGTGATCCGGATCGACGGAGGATTGAGCCTGGGAGGGTATTGACGTTGAGTTTAGCGGACAGCCGGGAGTGGGGCCGCAGGGCCGGAACCTTCGCGTTTGCAGTCCATCCATTAAACAACCTTTGGAGGTAGTGTCTGATGCCAACGAAAGAAGAGGTGTTTGAAAGTGTCCAGGCCGCATTGGTCGACGCACTAGGAGTCGATGACGATGAGGTTTCGCCCGAGGCGACCCTGGTGGGCGACCTGGGCGCCGAGTCGATCGACTTCCTTGATATTGTCTTTCGCCTGGAAAAGGCGTTCGACATCAAGATCCCCCGCGGCGAACTGTTTCCCGAGGACGTATTCACCAATCCCGAGTACGTCCAAGACGGCAAGCTCACTCCCTCCGGCATGGATGAACTGAAGAAGCGAATGCCTTTCGCCGATTTGAGCGGCTTTGAAGAGAATCCGGTCGTTCAGGATTTCGCCAACCTGCTTACCGTGGCCGACATGTGCCGGTTCGTCGAAACCAAGGTCGAAGTGACCGAGTAGCGCGGGGACGGCCAAATGCGTTGGTACTGGATCGATCGGTTTATCGAGTTCGAGAGCGGGCGGCAGGCGAAGGCGGTGAAGAACGTATCGCTGGCTGAAGAGCACGTTCACGATCACTTCCCGTGCTACCCAATGCATCCCAACTCTCTCGTGCTCGAAGGTCTGGCGCAGACCGGCGGCCTGCTCGTGTGCGAACAGACCGGCTTCCGGGAGAAGGTGATCCTGGCCAAAGTTCCCAAAGCCCGCTTCTACAGCCAGGCCATCCCCGGCGACCGGCTGGTCTTTTCGGTCAAGATCGAGTACGTCCGGTCGGAGGGCGCCATGATTACGGGCACCAGCCACCGCGGCGACGAGCTGCACGCCGAGGTCGAAATCGTGTTCGCCCACTTGAACGATCCCAGCCTGGGGTCCCTCTTCGACCCGGCGACTTTTTTGCGTATGATGCGTCTTCTGGGAGCCTACGAGGTGGGCCATGCGGCCGACGGAAGCCCCCTTCAGCCGCCGAGCAGCTTGCTCGAGGCAATCGGACAACCGGCTGCAACCTGAGGCTGGCAGAAGCCGTATGAGGAATGTCGCATGAGACGTCGAGTGGTAGTTACCGGGGTGGGCTGGGTGACCCCGCTGGGCGCCCAGATCGAGACCGTTTGGCAGCGTCTTCTTGCCGGCGAGTCGGGCATTGGCTATATTTCCCTGTTCGATGCCCGCAGCTTCCCCACACAGATTGCCGCCGAGGTGCGCGATTGGGACCTTTCAGATGCGGGCGAGGATCCCGCCGCGTGGAAACACCAGGGCCGGCATACGCATTTCGCCGTCGGCGCCGCCAAGAAGGCCGTGGCCGATAGTGGCCTGTTGGACACTCCCATCAATCCGTGCCGTTTCGGTGTCTACACCGGCTGCGGTGAAGGCCAGCAGGACTTCCACCGGTTCGCCCGCATGATGGTCGCCGGGATCGACAAGCGGGAAGGAGGCTTCGACCTTGCCGAGTTCACCCGAGTGGGGTTGGAAATACTCGATCCGGTGGCCGAGCTGGAGCAGGAGCCGAATATGCCGGCGGGGCACCTGGCCAGCCTGTTCGGCGCCGAAGGGCCGAATCTCAACTGCCTGACCGCCTGCGCCGCCAGCAGCCAGGCCATTGGCGAGGCCACTGAGATCATTCGCCGCGGCGAGGCCGATGCCATGCTCTCCGGCGGTGCCCACACGATGATCCACCCGTTCGGCTTGACCGGCTTCAACCTGCTCACGGCCCTCTCAACCCGTAATGATGAGCCGCAAAAGGCCTCGCGGCCCTTCGACCGCAACCGTGACGGCTTCGTGTTGGGCGAAGGGGCCGGCATGGTCGTGCTTGAAGAGCTTCAGCGTGCAAAGGCCCGGGGCGCGAAGATCTACGGCGAAATCCGCGGCTTCGGCTCCACGGCCGATGCCTTTCGCATTACCGACACGCACCCGGAGGGCCGCGGCGCCATCACCTGCATGAACATGGCCCTGGCCGATGCCGGCGTATCGCTCGACCGGGTCGACTACATCAATGCCCATGGAACCAGCACCACGGTAAACGACAAGGTCGAAAGCCTTGCCATCAGGCAGGTATTCGGCCAACAGGCATACCGAATTCCCGTCTCCAGCACCAAGAGCATGATGGGGCACCTCATTGCCGCGGCCGGCGCCACCGAACTGATCATCTGCCTGCTGGCCATTCGCGACAACACGGTGCCGCCGACGACCAACTACGAAACCCCCGACCCCGACTGCGACCTGGATTACATTCCCAACGTCGCGCGAGAGAAGACCTGCCGTATTGCCATGAACAACAGCTTCGGCTTTGGGGGCCAGAACATATCTTTGGTCATTTCCGAGTTTGGCGAGTAGATACCCCCGGGACAGCCTTGGCGTCCTCGGCGGCGAATGTCTCCCGGCGCTTCCTTACGCCACGCGTTCCAATTCGCCGGTCTCGCATAACGGTTCGGCCTCGATGCCGTCGCCGGTGAGCGGAGTGTATTCGGGAGGTTGGATCGGCAACGAATCGAACGCCTCGTCGCAAGGCTCAACCGTCGCGGACCGTCGGCGGCGCCGCCTCACGTAGTAATACGTCGCCGCTACAAGCGCCGCCAGAAGCACCAGCCCGGTAACGAACCATTCCGCATCCCGAATCCATTGGTAGATGGCCTCGCCGTAGTATTCGCTCAGGAAGAACGCCAGCCCGAAGAAGGCCCCGATATTGATGCACGTGCACAGGAAATCGAGCAACAGGAATCGGCGGTACCCGATCCGCAGAATGCCCGAGGTGATGTAGAACGGCGCACGCAGCCCTACCAGGAATCGGGCGACCAAGAACATCTTCATGCCGTGGTGCTGAATGAGCCGTTCGATGCGAGCTTCGGCCTCCGGGGTGAGCATTCGGGCGAACCAGCGGTGCTCATTGAGCAATCCGCGGCCGAAGCGGGCGCCGAGGAAATACATCAGCGAGTCGCCCAACAGGACACCCACCATGCAGGCAACCAGGGCCACCCAGGGATCCAGCGTTCCGCCCGCCGCCGCAACCGCTGCACCGACGACGAAAATCTCCTCCGGAATGGGCATCCCTGCGCCCGTCATGGCCAGGAAGAAAACGATCCCCAGGTAGGCCAGCAAGGGTCCATGAATGAGCGGATCGGGCATCGGCTTGGAGTCCTCCGTGTCCGGGGAAACGAGGGCCTTGCGAAAGAGCTTTCACTGGCGGCAAACAGGAAAGCCGCTTCACTCCGGCGGCAACGGCCAAGTGTGAAGAGTCCGTCCCGCGCAAACCGGGCTATTCTAATCGGATCGGTTCGTTGGAGTCCACGGGATTTGCACAATTTCTGTGAACTGGGCAAATAAGAAGCCTAGGGCGTCTAGGCAATCCTTTAGCTTACCCAAAAACTCGCCCGCAACAACTAAGGCGGCATTAGCAGCTCCATATAACGAAGACAGTTAGGGTGGGTCAAGGTCGCGTGAGTCATTGGTGGGTCTGCACAAGCCGCAACCAAGCTAATTCACAGCCCGCGACCTGGAAGCACACCGGAAGCAGCGACCGATGACCCACCAAAGAAGCGGCTTGTTTGACCCACCCTACCTATCGGTAGAGTAATCCGGGTTAGCAACTCCTCATAACGAAGTTGCCCGCATTCTCTTGGAAAAATCGCACCCCACGATATGGTGCCATGTATTGACGGCGTTTCTTGCGGCAGTTAATCTGGTGTAGACTGGCGAGCGGATTCTCGCGCAACCGGAAACGGTTGTGTTCCCATACTGCGGTCACCGCTAATCTTCAGGAGGCCACGACATGTCGGATCCCGGTCACCACCCCTCTGGCTCGCATGGATTTCCTTCCCCACATGGACCGCATTGCTGCCCCTGTTGCGACGATTCGCAGTTGCACGGTGCGGCATCTTCGGCGACGGGGGTGTCGCGGCGCGAGTTCCTTGGCGCGGCGGCTTTCGGCGGCGCGGTACTGACGGGGCTGAGCTGGTCGGCCTTGACAGCCGCCGAAGCCGAGATACCCCAGCCGCCGGCACGCCGGCCTCTGCGAGTGAAGCCCATACTCCAGTACAGCATTCGGACACCCCGCCCGCAAACCAGTTGGCGTCCCTGGGGCGATATCCACTCGCCCGAGGCCGCCGACGCCGAAGTCAACCGCATTGGCGACGAGCTTCGTAAGCTCGAGGCCGAGGCCGACTTCCCCGTCCAGTTCCTGCCGGTCTCGGCCATTCGTGGGCCGGACGAACTTGCCGGGCTCGGCGATTTGGCCGGAGCGGACGCCGTTATTCTTTACGCGGCGTGTGGGCCGCAGACCACGTTCGAGGCCTTGGCGGAGACCGGCAAGGACGTTCTCTTCTTCGTCCGCAACAAATCCGGCTCACACTACCTCTGGTACGAAATCGTCAGCCCGCGATATCTACGCAAACATACCGACCAGCGCCAGGTGCAGGCCATCGACGAGGACGACGTGATCGTTGACGACCCCGGGGAGATCCTTTGGCGTTTGCGTTCGCTCTGCGGGCTGCGCAATACCTTGGGAACGAAGATTCTGGCCATTGGCGGGCCCGGGGCCTGGTCGCAGCCGATCGACGAGGTGACCGAGCGGGTCCAGCGCCAGTGGAAGCTTGATATCCAGACGGTTCCTTACGACGAATTGGGCAAGCTTATTGCCCAAGCCCGCGCCGATCAGGCCACCGTCGACCAGGCGTGCCGCCGTGCCGCCGCCTACCTGCGACTGCCCGGCACCACCCTGGAGACCAAGCGGGAGTTCGTCGACCACTGCTTCGTGCTGGACAAGGTGTTCCGGACGCTCATGCAGGAAGCGGGCTGCGGGGCCATTACGGTTCACCATTGCATGGGCACGATCATGAACGTCTCGGAGACGGCCGCCTGTCTGACGCTCAGCACGCTGAACGACGACGGTTACCTGGCCTTCTGCGAGTCGGATTTCGTCGTGATTCCCTCGGGTCTGCTGCTGGGCAACATTACCGGCAAGCCGGTGTTCCTGCACAACCCCACGTGGCCGCACAAGGGGATGATCACCCTGGCCCACTGCACGGCGCCCCGGAAGATGGACGGCGAGCATCTGGAACCCGCCCGCATTATGACCCATTACGAGTCGGACTACGGCGCGGCCCCGAAGGTGGAGATGCGCATGGGGCAGCGTCTGACGAGCATCATTCCAGACTTCGCCGGCGAGTTCTGGCAGGGTCTCAGCAGCGAGGTCATCGGCAATCCGTTCCTGCCCATCTGCCGATCGCAAATGGAGGTGAAGTTCGACGTCGACAGCCGGGTGCTGGCCGAGCGGTTGCGAGGCTTCCATTGGATGACCTGCTACGGCGACTATCACCGCGAAGTGGCCTACGCACTGAAGCGCGTTCCCATCCAGTGGGAGCGGTTGTGCTAGCGCCGCGAGGGTGCAGCAGCGGGCTTACAGTTGGAGTTCACGCTTCAGCGTGCGAATGAAGCGTGGGCCGACGTCAGCACGCTGAAGCGTGAACTCCAACAACGCGACGACTGGCTGCCACAAGCCCATTCCTGCACCTGCCCGGTGAGAAGATCATCACGTCGTCACTCCCCAGTCGCGGCATCCGCCGGCGCAGCGTTGCTCGCAGGGAGGTAGTGCGACACGAGCCGCAGGAGTTGCGGGCGCTGGATCGGCTTGCTGGCGTAGTCGTCGCAGCCGGCGTCGAGGCACTTCAGCCGGTCGCCCTTCATGGCGTGGGCCGTCAGCGCGACGATCGGCACCGTGCAGCCGCTGCGCCGAAGCCGTCGCGTGGCCTCGTAGCCGTCGAGCACGGGCATTTGCATGTCCATGAGGATCAGTTGGAACGGCTGCCCGGCAAGCACGGCAGCTTCCACCTGGTCGATCGCAAGCTGGCCGTTGTCGGCAACGACAACTTCGGCCCCGGCCCGGCGGAGAATGAAACCGATGAGCCGCTGGTTGTCCGGCCCGTCTTCGGCCAGCAGAACGCGTCCCCGGAAAGCGCGCGGGATCGCGTCGCCGGCGTTGGGGTCGCCGGCGTTGGGGTCGGGATTCTCGTGTCGCGCAGCAACGTTCGCGGCTGGATCGGCGATTTGCCGAATACCGTCCAATGGCCCCGTGGGAACGCGCAGGCGGAACGTGCTGCCCATGCCCAGTTGGCTTTCCACGGTGATCTCACCGCCTAGCAATCGCGACAACTCGCGGCTGATGGTCAGGCCCAGGCCGGTTCCACCGTGCCGCCCGCCGTGTTCTTCCGCCTGGGCAAAAGGCTGGAATATGGTTTCGAGTTTGTCCACGGGGATACCCACCCCGGTATCGACGACAGCAAACTCGAGCATGGGCTGTTCGGCATCGCCAAGCTGTGCGATGCGAAGCGTCACCGAGCCGGAATCGGTGAACTTGATGGCGTTGCCGATCAGGTTCACCAGAATCTGCCGCAGCCGTGTCGCGTCGCTTCGGATCGTTTCCGGCAAGGGACCGGCGAATTCCACGCTGAACTCCAGCTTCTTCGCCCGGGCACGGATTTGCACCAGATCCTGCACGTCGGCAACAACGTCCATGGGGCAGCAAGCACTGCATTCCACGCCGAAACGGCCGGCCTCGATTTTCGACAGGTCCAGGACGTCGTTGATGAGCCGGAGCAAATGCTCGCCGTTGCGCAGCACGGTATCGATAGCCTCGATCCGGGCCGGGGGCGCCTTTGAAAGGTCACCTTCAGAGCGGAGTACCTCGGCGAACCCCAGGATCGCCGTCATGGGCGTGCGGATTTCATGGCTCATATTGGCCAGGAACTCGCTCTTCGCCCGCGACGCCGCCTGCGCCGCGAACGAGTATTCCTCTAGACTGTGGTTGGCCGCCTCGAGCGCCTCGGCGTATTCTTGCAGTTCCCGCTGGACGCGGCGTTGCTCGGTAATGTCGGTCAGGACCGCCATCAAAGCCGGTTGGCCTTGGAAGGTCAAGGCGGCGCCATGCACCTCGACGTCGATCTCGGTGCCATCCCGCCGCACGTCGCGCGAAATCACGTGGAACGGCTCACCTGCCGTTACTTTCCCCTGGAACTCGTGGAACAAGTGGCGACAGTCCGGATGAGCAATCTGCTCTCCCGAGAGCCCCAAGAGTTGTTCTCGGGGGTAGCCATACATGGCGCACGCGGCCGGGTTGGCCTCGATAATGGTCCCTTCAGGGTTGAAGATCAGCAGTGCGTTCGTCGTGGCCTCGAAGATGGCACGGTATCGGCTTTCTTCCTCGCACAATGCCTGCTCGGCCAGGACCCGATCCGTCACGTCCCGGCCAATGGCGATCACGCTCTTCACCCGATTGCGGCTGTCGCGCACCGGCAGGGCTTCAAACGCAACGTGGTAAGGGCGTCCGTCCCTTGTGTAATTCAGAATTTCGCCGCGGTAGGGCTGACGGAGGCTGATACAACGCTCCAGATCGGCGAGTGTACTCAGGTCGGTGGCTGGTCCGACAAGAAAACCGGTCGCCAGCCGCCCGCGCACTTCTTCGAGCGTGTAGCCCGACAGCCGTGTAAAGCCGTCATTGACCCACAGCACATGGCCCTCGCGGCTGCAAATCAGAATCGACGCGTCGGTGTTCGCCAGAACCTGGCTGAGAATCCGGCTGACCGGCAGGTTCAGGCCGTCCGCATATGCGGCAGCCGCTGCCGCGATCGACGCATTACGATGCCCAAGCAGGGCGACGAGGGCAAGCAAAGCCATTCCGCCCAAGGCGCCCAGAGCCGCCGCAAGTGGCAACGGCGTGTCGGGCGCCGACCGCCATGCCGCCAGCCAACCGCCGGCCACCAGCGCCATTCCCGCGGCTACGAACCACGATCGAGTGCGCCCATTCGCGCTGAGAACATACTGAACGATCTTGATACACACCCCAGTCAAAACGGCTTCTCCCGGTACGCCAACACGGATGCACGCCAAGCACAGGGACTCCCCGCTTCTTCAACCTGCCGCCGATCGACAGAGGACTCGATCGAAGAAAGCAGTGCCCGTTAACGCCCTGGCGCGCGACAATCCTTGCCCGAATTAAGTTTAGTTCACTAAAGGACTAGTCATATGTCGGAAACGCGAGCATTACCGGTTTCACATGAACGCGAACAGGCAAGTTGTATTGGTTGCGACGGTCCAAACAGGGGGGGCTGCCGATTCAACCGTCAGGTGCCGGCCCTGAGCCTGATGAGCAACTCCGGCGTCCTCGACAATCCGGAGCACGGGACAGTCCCCTGCAAACGCTTACGCTCCCCCTTGAAACGCCAACTCTCACACCTTAGACTCAATCCGAACTGAACTCGTGCAAAAGACCAAGTTCCTGCCAGGCCCGAACTGGACATGAACCTCGTAAGCAGGGGTGAGGTAGGCAAGGAAGTCTTCGAGGCCGAGGCGCGGGTGATACTGTTGTGGGACCACAGGTGGCCTCGCCTGCACACCGCCGCGCCGGTGGCTCCGCCGACATAGTTTGGCTTATTCATATACGCAGGGTGGGACAAGGCCGCGTACATCGTTGGTGGGCCCGCACAAGCCGCAACCGAGCTTATTCACGGCCCGCGGCCTGGAAGCACGCCGAAAGCAGCAACCGCTGGCCCACCGAAGAAGCGGCTTGTTTGACCCGCCCTACCTGCCGTGAATAATCCGAGATAGTAAGAGACCAACCAACCATTGAAAGGAGCCCTACATGCGGATCGTGATTCAACAGGACTATGCGGCAATGAGCCGGTGGACGGCACACTACATCGCGCACCGGATCAAGGAGTTCAATCCCTCGGCGGACCGGCCGTTCGTCCTCGGCTTGCCGACTGGTTCGACGCCCGTCGGCACGTATCAGAACCTCGTGCAGCTTTGCGAGCAGGGCAAGGTTTCCTTCAAAAACGTCGTGACGTTCAACATGGACGAGTACGTCGGGTTGCCCGAAGACCATCCTGAAAGCTATCACGCCTTCATGTGGAAGAATCTGTTCAGCCACGTCGATATCCCCAAGGAAAACGTCAACATCCTCAACGGCATGGCCAAGGACCTGGAGGCCGAGTGCCGGCAATACGAGGAGAAGATGCAGTCCTACGGCGGCATCGAGCTGTTCCTGGGCGGCATCGGCCCCGACGGCCACATCGCCTTCAACGAACCCGGCTCGTCGCTCGGCAGCCGAACCCGCGTGAAGACCCTGACGCTCGATACGATCATCGCCAACAGCCGGTTCTTCGGCGGCGACGTCAACAAGGTGCCCAAGACGGCGCTGACGGTCGGTGTCGGCACGGTCATGGATTCGCGGGAAGTCCTGATCCTGATCAACGGCTACGGCAAGGCCCGCGCACTGCAGAAGGTTGTCGAGGAAGGCCTCAACCACATGTGGACCGTCTCGGTGCTGCAAATGCACAAGCACGGCATGATCGTTTGCGACGACGACTCGACCGCCGAACTGAAAGTCGGCACCGTGAAGTACTTCAAGGACGTCGAGCGGACGAACTTCCAGCCGGTGGAGCTTTAGGGCCCGCGCACAGCGGCTATGCGATACCACGGCATGATCATCCGGCCTCCGAGCGAGGCGGACAGCTACATCCTGCAGGTCACCTACGGTTGTTCGCACAACCGCTGCACGTTTTGCGGGACGTACGCCGACAAGCCGTTCCGCATTCGCGGGGCCGATGAGGTTCTGGAAGACATCGCCCTGGCCCAGCGGCACATCCCCGATACGCGCCGAGTCTTCCTCGCCGACGGCAACGCCCTGGTGCTCGGCGCCGAGCGGCTGGCGACAATCCTCGATGCGCTCGGGTCGGCGTTCCCACTCTTGAGACGCGTGGGCATTTATGCCAACGCGCGCGATATTCTGGGCAAGACCGGCGACGAACTTGCCGCACTCCGGCAGCGGAAGCTGGACGTCGTTTACCTGGGCCTTGAAAGCGGGAGCGACGAGGTTCTCCGCCGCGTCCAGAAGGGCATCACCGCCGCCGAAATGGTGGAAGCCGTGCAGAAGCTGCACGCGGCCGGCATGCGGGCGTCGGTCATTGCACTCTTGGGGTTGGGCGGCAAGGAACTCTCGGAGGATCACGCCGAGCAGACGGGGCGGGTTGTCAGCCTGATGAATCCCGCGTATTTCTCGATTCTCACCCTGATGCTCATTCCCGGCACCGGACTGCACGGGCAATGGCAGTCGGGCCGTTTCGAGTTGCCCGAGCCGCTGGAGCTGCTTTCCGAGTTGCGTCGAATCATCGCAGCCACCGGCGGCCTGACCCGGTGCATCTTCCGGACGAACCATGCCTCCAACTACCTCCCCCTGGCCGGCACGCTCTCGCGCGACCAGGCCGCGTTGCTCGCCGCCCTCGACGAAGCGCTCAGCCGAGGTCCATCCTCGCTCCGGCCCGAGAACCGGCGTGCCTTATAGCAGCCCAGCGACCGAGCCGAAGGTCCTTGGTTCACCCAGCCCAGGGCAACGCCCTCGTTGTTGCACACAAGTCTTAAGTCGCAAAGACGGCCGCCTGCAGGCTTGCCCCGCCGAAGCCGTGGTCATTCAGCTAAGCGAGCACGGTTCACCCGAATATCTCCCCTGCACGCTGCCGCCGCCTCCGGCGGCGGCAGCGTGCAGGGGAGATAGGGAGCCTTGGCACCGCCTTAGCGGATTGACCACCGCTCCAGGCCGGGCAAGCCGGCCGGTGGCGGCCACGACTTGTGTACAACAACCAGGGCGTTGCCCTGCTCGTTACCGGACAGACAGCCGAAGCCCTCGCGGCCTACGACGCCGCCCTTCAGATTGCCGGCGCCAACGACGTGACAGAAATGGCCGCCGACCTCGACAGGGCGCTTGCCAAGCATGGCTCCGCGGTCGGAGCGGACGAGGGCCGGAGCCGGATCGAGTCCCGCCGGGCAACCTTGCAGGGGTGACGATAGGCGCTATCACCGTTTTCCCGTCGGCCCGAAGGGTCGCGAGCGAAAACGGGACGCAGATCTCTTCTGGGCACTTCTTGCCGACGAGCTATTGGAAGGGTGAGCCAACGGCACACGGCGTCTGCCTGCTACAATTCCGGTACCGCGTCAGAAGAGAAACGGCTTGACAATTTCAACCAAGCGTTTCCGCTCAAGATCGTTGTGCTGGAGTTGCTCGTGCTCCCAGAGTCCCGCGACGTCGGCGTGACAATCATCGGCCAGCAACCTGCCGATTTCCTCGAAAGCGATGTTCAGTGCTCTCTTGAGCGCCTCTGGGCTGTCCTTCGCCCCGACGACGAACACCCGCGTCGTCAATTCGTCCGGCACCTCTCGTTCAAATCGGGCTTTGCGTTTCTCGAACTGACAATCGAAGTCAATGAGCAGGACGACGTGAGCCGCCGTGTACTCGCGGAGCTTTGCGATATATTCATCGCGAAACGTGTCGATGACCCTGGGCCACCCGCCTGCAGGCGGAACTACCTGGATTCGCGTGTCTTTCACCTGGTCATGCAGTACGAAGCCGTCGGCGATTTGCCGGTTCCGGTCATCTTCCGGGATGACATAGACGTGAGACGCGTACCTGTTCATGGTTAGCCGATGATCTCGTCGCGAATGAGAGCGTTGATCAAGTCGCCGTTGTAGGTGAAGTCGGCAAGGGGCCTCACGACAGCGGGGTCGAGATGGGACTTGCGCGTGAGCACGAAGGTGGTTTCGTCGGAGAACTTGCGAACCGTTTCCGGATGGTGGGTCGTCGCGATAAATTGCACGCCCTGATTGGCCATCTTGCGCAGGCGCGTGATGAACTGGCCGACTTCGGACAGCGAAAGGTGGTTGTCCGGCTCGTCCCACATACAGAACACCGGCCAGCCGGCCGTGTTTGTGGCAATCATATAGGCGCTGAGGAAGAAGCACTTCTCGCCGTCCGACAGCACCCCAAACTCGACGGTAAGGCTGTGCTCAGGATTCTCTCGCTCGAACTTCACCATTAACTGGGTGCCACTCTCGCCACGTTCGACGTTCTCGATCGACGAGAAATCGGGGATGACGGTCTTCACGTACGAGTCGAACACTCCATATGCCGCCGGCTTCTGCCCGAGCAAAGCTCTCAGACACGATGCATAATTCGCTGCGTCGCGCTGAAGTTCAATGGAAGGCTCTTCAGAGAACCCCGTCATATTCGAAGGAATCGGGGCGACCAGGACCATGGAAGCAAGAAATGACTTGACTTCTTCGATCGCCCGCTCGCCGGGCCGTGCGTTGATGATCGGCAGCGCGACGATGTGCCAGTCGATGCCGAACGGCGAACCCCCGGGAAGCTGCGTCTGCGCGTGCTCGCGAGTGAAGACGGACTGCCCGTCTACCGAAAGGCTCTCGTCGAGGATGCGTGCTTCCCGGAAACCAGCCGGCCACTCGAACGACAGCGCATACTTGTACCGCTTGCCGGACAGAGCCAACTCGACCTCAAACCGCATGGGATGCCCCGTGCGATGTTGCGCAAAATCACTTGCAGAGATGAGACCGCGAACGCGGTTGAAGCCCCGGCAGATGCGCTGAAAAAGCCTAAGACATTCCAGTACGGTCGACTTCCCTGTGCCGTTCTTGCCGATCAGCAAGACGGAGGGGCGGCCGAGAAAATCGAGCGTGAAGTTCTCGAAACAGCGGAAGTTGTGAACGTACAGTCTTTCGATCATGAGATTGGATGGCGATGGGAAATCGTAGATCCTCCCGGGCTCGACTTTAGGCAAGACGAACTCGCCAGTCAAGGGGGTAGCGAGTTCCCGGGTTCGTCGGGCGGACATCTGGCCACCATGGTAGCGTACGGCGTGAGCCGGTCGCCGCATCGCCATCGCGGTACCCATCCTTCGAGGTAATTAGTTACATTTCATGGTGGGGTACCGGCGCGAAGCGACAACGGGACGCAACTCGTTTCTGGGTACTTAGGCAAGATGGCTCCCGGGGTCTTGAACTCGGCACTGCGCGATCAGCGCGCAGAGGGCAACTGCCAGCAGGACGAGGCCGAAGAAGCCCAGCGGGAGCAGGAAGAGCCAGACGGCGCCGAGGAGGGCGGCGAGCCAGGGCCAGAAGCGGTGGACGAGGGCGGGGGCGTTGGGACGGCGGAGGACGTGGATGACCACGGCGGCCAGCGCGAGGCAGAGCGCGGCCCATATGCCGGCGGTCAAACGGCGAACACCGCGCCAGCACATTCGCGGAAGGGCCGCAGCCAGCAGCCACTCATCCTGCCCGCCTTGAGCGCCAAATCAACCGCAGGCCGTCAGTGCATTGCATGTCCTTGCGTTCCACGGAACGATGCAAACAGAAACGTCGGATGCGTAGACAGCATGGCAGGACCTCCTGGGGATAGGACGGGAATGGAACGAGGAGCGTCCACTATAACACATAGACTGGATGCTGCAAAGCGAGTGGCTGACGTTCCTCGGTTCCCTGCCGCGGTTGCTTCCACTGACCCCAGAGAAGCGGGGCATCGCTGATTATGAGTCAGTGATGTCCTCATTTCGTCCTATTAGGCAATCCTGCTGTGCCACCAACTCACCGCGTTCCAAAACGACGAAATCAACGGCA
Source organism: Thermoguttaceae bacterium (assembly GCA_034005525.1). Lineage (GTDB taxonomy): Bacteria > Planctomycetota > Planctomycetia > Pirellulales > Thermoguttaceae > PWXP01. The sequence goes on from JAVEUP010000114.1 coordinate 21,414, forward strand.
CTGCGCCAACTGTCTAAGCTCGCAGGCGACGTGATCGTCGCAGGTGTACGCCTCATGGAACAACAGGCGCCCGTCTTCATCGCAGAACTGGCGGCCGAACTTCCAGGCGCTTCTGTTGTATGCCGCGACCTCGGCGCTCCATTCGACCCCTGTTTGCAGGATATCCAGCGATTTGCGAGCAGCGGGATGGACCAAGGCAGCGTGTTTCATAATCTCCCGTAATTGGGCAGGAGGCGCCGTGGTCAACGAAATGCGTCCCTGCTCCTGCTCCAACAATTCTCGCCAAGCCCTTGGACGCATGATTGGCTTACCGTAACGATCTGACCTTAGTTCGCTTTCCAGATGCTTGCTATAGTCGGCCACGAAAACCAACTCTCTTACACCAGAGTCCAGCCCATCGCGGATAATGCTCAATTTCAGTGCTCCCGTCTCCTCGGCCAACGCGAAGGGACCTTCCTCGGGAAGCAAACCGGTGACTGGCATGACAATCACCGTGGCTTGGGGCCGATCCTGAATCGCGCGTTTGTACGTTTCCTCCGACTGGAGTCCGAACATGCCGCCGTTCTCGGGAAGGCGACGGTCCCGGTCAAGATCGGCCAAACCCCCAATTACGTGAAAATCGGAGAATGAACGGGCCAGAGCAGGATTGGCGAGGTACTCGCAATACAGCGCGCCGTTCGATGTAATCAGCGATACGTGGGTACGGTAGGCGGCAATGGCCAATCCGGCATAAAAAGCGCTCGAGCCCTCCGGGATGACCACGACGTCCGCGTTCTTGATGATCGAGTTTCCTCGCACTTTCGCGTTTGTTATGAACCATGCTGCCAGTTTCTTCTCCAAACGGTTGACATGCAGGTTGGCTCCGAAACGGCAGGAGGTAGGGTGATTCACGATGGGTTCAAGGTTCGTTACGTGCCATTGCTGCCACATGAAGACGAGTTCCGATAGATCGCTGACCCCGGCGCGCGCGTAGACCTGTTTAGCGAGCAACGGCAGCGCGCGGTCGAGCACCGCACCGATTGGATGTTTCCGGGCGACGGCTACATCTAATTGATCGGCTTGGGCAATGCGCACGAAACCGTTCGTGTCAAATTCGGCCCCGGACCAAGTTCCCTTGAACTCGGCGTTCAAGATATCTGCGTATTCGCTTCGACTAATGAAGCGTGAACGCAACAGCCAGTCGTGCAGTTCCATGAGCATCGCCCTCCCAAAAAGGAAAGATGTACCCCGCTTGTCGCTTCCGAAAGCGGATCGCACTATTAGGAGACGGGAACGTCACAGGCGCGTGCGCGGGTGTCGTAACAGAAGATGTTTTCATTCCTGTGACCATCACTTATCGTAAAGAGTTTGCCAAGGAGATGCAAGCGGCGCTGCCACCTCTCGGAGCGACTGGGAGGCGACTGAAACACACCTGCGAAACCGGCAATTTGCGGAATCTGCCAGTGCTGCGGTATCTTGAATAGAATGCGTCATCCAGGAAGGCTGGGCGAGGTGTCGCTGCTGGCGGCGTTTGGATGCCGATCGGTTGGCGTTTCCATATACGGCCTGGGCTCCCTGGGCAGTGGTACCAGCGCGCTCTAGCATCTAGCATAACGTGGCAGGCGGAGCCAAACCGCGTCGGTGTGTCGGATCGACGTGCGCAGGGGCTTGCTTCCCTCGAAGGTCACCCCCCCGAACCAAGGCTAGCCTGCGAACGCAGTGGTCCCGCGAAGACCGTCGCAATCAGGAAGAACGGTCGCTCCCGCAGTCACTGGAAAAGACACTGCATTTTGCCAAGAGTGACACATTAGCCGGCGATTTGAGAAGGGGGCGGTTCGCTACTCAGCGTTCGCCCACTATACTAGGTTGGTTTGACGTTCCGACTGGCCTTCGGATCCTGCAGCAGTCATCGGCACGGAGATACCGCCTGATGTCAACGGCGACCCCAAATGCAGAACCGCGACCGTTGGCGAAACGGCTGGCTGGCTATGGCTGCACGGATTTCGTCCCTCTCGACGAAGAGCTTTCCACCCCTGCGCAGCTCGACTACCTCGACCTGCTGCCGACACGAAGCAATCAGACGCCGACGCTGGCCGCGGTCGCAGAGCATCAAGGCACAGCGCTGCTTTACGTCGTGGATGCGTGCGGAGACTCCAGACTCGATGCTGCCAAACTTGCCGCCGTGGGGGGGATGCTGGCGAACCGCAGTGACCCTGCGTGGCTTGGCGTTGTGCGGTCCGCTGCGCTGGAGATTTTCCCTATCGGGTTTCACGAGGCGGGCGGCAGGCAACCCGTAACAACGATCGAAGAAAGCAGCAAGACCGCGCCGCTCTTCTTCCAGAGTCTCGTGCATGGCACCTTTGAGCAGAACAGAAAGCTGCACGGCACGGACTACGTATATGGTAAGATCTTTGACTTGCTCATGCAGACAACGAATGAATTTGTCCCGCCGGACGGAAAGGGACGGATCGACGCGATCGAAGTCCTCTCGATGGCAGGCCGCGCGCTCTTCTTCCGTTTCTTGATCGACCGTCGCATTGTGTTCGAAAGGGAATTGTCCGGCCCGGACGGCATCTGCCCGGCGGCGACGGAACTGAAGGATGCCTTTTCCACGGCCGAAAAAGCGGCGCACACTTCGGCATGGCTCGATGCGACTTTTAACGGCGACTTCCTGCCGCTCATCGACGAGAGGATCCCGCTCGACGACCGGGCTCGTCGTGAAGCCGCATACCGCCGCTTCTACAATCGCACTCAGCATCTCGTCGGCAAGGGGATCTTCACCCACCTCCAGGCGATCCTCCGCGGCTGGCGTGCAGTGGGGCACGACTTTCAGAAGGAGATCGATTGGGGTGACCTGGATTTCGCGCACATTCCCGTGGGTGTGTTGAGTCAGGTGTATGAGAGCTTCAGCCATCGCGCGGACCCGCGGACCGCACGTGACACGAGCATCCATTACACGCCACGTACCATCGCGAGGCTGATGGTCGATGAGGCGTTCGCCGCTGTGAAAGATCCCGCCAAGGCAAAGGTGCTCGACAGCTCGTGTGGAGCGGGCATCTTCCTTGTGCTCGCCCTTCGTCGTCTTGTTCGAGAGCGTTGGCTGCAAGATGACCAGCGCCCGACGACCGCCGTGATACAGGATGTCCTCTACAACCAGATCCGCGGGTTCGACATCAGCGAGTCTGCGCTACGCTTAGGGGCCTTGGCACTCTACATCACGGCCATCGAACTCAACGCCTCGCCGCGACCTCCGCGTGCCCTCAAATTCCCGCGAAACCTCCGTGGCGAGGTGCTCCATCGCTTCGTCGATCAGGACGAGTCGGACGAGAAGTCTGCTGTCTTCCCGCTCGGCAGTCTCGGCCCCGAGGTCCGACGCGAATTCGACGAGACATTCAACATCGTTATTGGCAATCCGCCCTGGACGCGCCTCCGCGCGGGGAAGGAGGAAGGCGAGGATGAGGCGGACAAGAACGAACGTAAGGCTGCCATCGCTGCGCGCAACGCCGACTTTACAGCAATCGGGCGCCGAGTGCTTGAAGCGCGGGGCCTCAACATTCTGGCGCAAGACTATGAGAATCCGGACAACAATCCGGATCTTCCCTTTCTTTGGCGGGCGATGGAGTGGGCCGAATCAGACGCCGTTATCGCCCTTGCTATGCCTGCGCGGCTTTTCGGACGCACCAAAGGCAAGGGGTTTGAAGCATGGCGAGCGATCCTGCACAGTGTCGATGTAACGGGAATTATTAACGGCATCAATCTTCGGAAGACTTCTGTTTGGGAGGCAGTCGATATGCCCTTCTGCGTGCTCTTCGCGCGCAACACGGTCCCCAGGGCCAACAGTCGCTTCCATTACGCAGCACCCCTCTACGAACCTGACCTCAACGGCGGCGGTCGCTTTCGCATTGATTACGAACTGTCGCATCCGATAAGTCGCGCCAACGCTGTGGAACATCCGTGGTTGCTGAAGACACTGTCGCTCGGGACGTGGCTCGATGTACAGGTAATGCAGATGCTTTCTAGTCCTAGCATCAAGACACTTGGTGCGCGATGGACTGAGTGGGACGCAGAAGGGATCAAGAACGGCCAGGGCTATAATCGCTCTCCGAATCTGGTCCAGAAGTATGTCGAGTTTCTCGCTGACCTCCCAGTTTTCGACGCACCCAAAGATGGGTTTCTGGTCAAGCACGCGGCATTGAAAACCTACGGCGCGTTGTATGGGACGAACTCGAAAGGCCATAGTAGCGCTCATGGGCCACGACGTGAGGAGCTTTATCAACCCCCGCTTGTCATCGTTCCGAAGGCTGCTGGTGAAGATCCTTTTTCCCCAAAAGCGTATCTTTCTGACCAACCGACTGCATTCTCGCAAAGCTACTACGGTTACTCGTGCGCTGGCCATCCAGATGAACAGACGCTTGCTTCCTTCATCTACCTTCTGGCGCACAGCACTCTGTTCCGATATTTTGCCTTAATGGTCAGTGTCTCGCAGGGAGCTGACCATATGATTTTCACGAAGCAGGATTTCGATACGTTACCGTTCCCCAGCATTAGCGCGCTGCCCGCCGTCGTGAAGTCGACCATCCGTGACCTGGCGACGCGTTTACAGCACGAGGCCAAGAAGCCGTGGCGCGAAATAGACGAGTTCATATTTGAACTCTACGGTCTTAATGCGGACGACGTGCAGGTTGCCCTAGACACACTGTTCTCCGCCGCGCCATACCGCAGGGCGGGACGGGGAGCTTTCGACTTCACGACTCGCGATACACGTGCCGACTTCGTGACAACCCTGCACGGATCGCTGGAACCGTATTTCGATGTCTGCGGCGAACACGTTGCCGTAGGCGAAGCAGCCTTTCAGCCTGACAACTGGCGTGAACCGTGGTTCTTTCTGTCCGTCTCCCGCGACGGGGAATTAGTCACCGTCAATGCCAGTCTCATGCGCAGGGCAGTGGAAGTGGCGAACCGCCGCGGCTGCAGCCGGATCATCGTACACGCACCAAGGAAGAGTGGGCTGCTGCTGGGGCTGCTCAATCAGCGCCGGTGGTGGACGATCACGCGGGCCCGGCTGTGCGCGCAGCACATAATCCGAGAGCACCTCACGGCCTTCGGTCTGCCGGAGGACGCATGAGCGAAGCCGCACCAACCGGGTACTTTACGCTGGGCGTTTCTCCGGAAGCCTATGCGCTGCCGCACCCGCGGTTGGGCCTTCCTGTGATCCTGCTGATCCGGCGCGTATTGTGCCGTGCGTTTGCGATATTGCGTGAGAAGGAATTCCGGCTCGCGGAAGGCAAGGAGGACGAGGTAACAGCCGCCCTACGCGCGGTCATTGAGAATGACCTTCGGCAGGCTGGTAGCATTCCCGGATTCAACCGTCGATTCTACGAGCTCGTTGGACGGCAAGGACAGGTCGCGAATTCTGACGGAACACGCCTCGCCAAGGCTCCCGACCTTTGCTTCAAGCTCCGACACGATGAAAGTGAGCCGCGCATGGTATTGTCCGAGTTCGACGCACTGTTCGTCGAATGTAAACCCGTGGACAGCACGCACGCCGCTGGCGGAAAGTACTGCGACGATGGCCTCATACGCTTTGTCCGTGGCGACTACGCATGGGCCATGCAGGAAGGCATGATGCTCGCGTACGTTCGGGATGGCAGAACCATTGCCGGTCACCTGATTCCCGCGATGAGCGAACCGAGTCGCATGCGTTCTCTGGCGACCGTCCAACTGCCCCAGCCTTCTCGCACACCCGTAGACGATCGTGCAGAGCCGATCCACATGAGCAAGCATCACCGGGCTTTCTCCTGGCCAGACAAGAAGGGCTGCACTTTCTGAAAAATGAGACTTGCTAAGCGGCCAAGGCCATGAGGCTTCTGGCCAGTTGGATTATTTTCCGCGGCAACTGCCGGGCGGCTGTAAT